>JAJRRR010000117.1 GCA_024279285.1 Planctomycetota bacterium | reverse complement strand
GAGCACGGATAGCGTGGCCGCGCGGTGGTACGCAGAGCTCCAAGTGATTCATTCGTTGACGCCGTCAGGCGTTGAGCACTATAAAGGAAAGGGATAGGTTATATTTGTTTAATTGTGATTCATTCGTTGACGCCGTCAGGCGTTGAGCACTGCGCCCGGCCCGGGTGAGCCCCGGGCCCGGGTCGGTGATTCATTCGTTGACGCCGTCAGGCGTTGAGCACATGGGTTCTGTTATAAAGTCTCCACTACCTCACAAGTGATTCATTCGTTGACGCCGTCAGGCGTTGAGCACGAAGCCGGGGAGCCCTAACTAAGAGAGTTCCGTACTGAAACTGGTCTTTGATCCCTGCCCACACCTCTTACCTCCACACACACAAAACTCGTGATAATTTCCTGGCAATTAGCAGTCGTGGAAATTTAGCGATTTTTAAAACTATTTTCCAGGAAGATGGTTATCTAAATCATCAAGCCACTCAATTTATTGCTTGTTGTTTCGTCGCGCAGTATTGTCCGAGATTGGATCTCATCTGAAGCGAAACTTCAATCTATTACGGTGGGAAACGCAACCTTGAATTATCCTTTGCCGCCACTCCGCTGCCGGCGAGTAGTGGCATACTCTTACACCTGAGGATTGAATGATATTTCAGGCTATCTAGGAGGGGATACCAAAAGTGGATATAATTAAGGAAAGGTTTTCTTGATCCTTGGCATGTATTTCCTAAAAATTAAGTAAGTTGACTGGAATATCTCCGGAGCAATCTTATCCTTGGGATTATGTGGGCCTTGGGGGATCAGGTTGCAATTGGAGCTTAAACCCATGCGGGTTTTGTGTTTTGCCGAAAGAGGGTTGGTTGTAGCGCTGGTGGCGCTTGGGTGTCAAAAAGCTCTTTTGTCTGTGGAAGCTCAAGAGTGTCGGGCTTCTGTTTCTTCCTGCACTTCCCCAAGAGCCCAAAAAGAACTTGCCCAGTGGCTAGACCAACTAGCCCCCCAGCTTCGTGAAAAAGGCGTTTATCAACTGTTAGCCACCACCAAACCACGCAGCAAGGAACAAGAGCTGATCCTTCCGGCCGTTGAGCTTTCGGCCCATGTGTTGCGAAAGCATCCGGAAGAGTTGGCCTTTCAGCTTCAGGGTCGTTTGCGGAGTTGGTACAAGCGGTATCCTCGGCTGCGCGTGGTGGAGCAACTTCCTTCCCGGCAGCCTGTGCACCTGCGCCCCCGCTGGCCCTCACTGGATCAGGCCGGCGGACCTCTGGTGCGCACCCTCCAAGGACATGAGGGTTGGATCTGTTGCGTGGCCATCAGCCCGGATGGACGCTATGTGATTTCGGGATCTTCCGACAATACTCTCAAGATTTGGGAGCTTTCCACGGGCCGTTTATTAGCCACTTTTAGTTTAGACGACACCGTGCACTTCTGCTGCTTTAGCCGGGACGGCAAATACTTGGCCGCTGGGGAGGGCACCGGCAGCGTGCACTTGTTTGAATTCTTGCCCCAGGAGAAATCAAACGCAGCTTGCGCAGGCAGTTCCACATCAGCAAGCATAAACGCCAGCTCTCGCAAACCGGGGACCCTTAGCTCCTTAGAACCACGCGGCTCCCGTGAAGGAATCGCCGTGTCGGAGGGCCGATGCTTCCACTGTAGAAGTTTTAGAAAATAACCTTTCTTAAAATTGACAAAAATAAATTGACCAAAAATTGAACATAACAATAAAGATTTTCTACTAAGCTTTTTTCTTTCTAATTTTATAAACAAAGCCCCCCTGCACTGGTGCGCCTTTGCTGCGTGCAACCGGGTGCTTGGCAAAAATTGGCCACTTGCCAAGGAAAGGTGGAAAACAGTTCTGACCTTGCCGTACGCAACCGGTGGATCTTGGCAAAAAAGGGCCAGAGGCAGTTTTACCCTCTGGAAGCCACCTGCTTCAGTTGACCGCGCCGTTTTTTTCTACCTCGCATCGGGTGCGTATGGCTCCTTGGCCTGACCTGTCGGACGAGCTGCGGGAGGTGATCACAGCAGCTTTCTACAACTGCTTACAGGAGAACGACCGTCGCAGTCAAAAAGTGGCAGACAAAAATATCTCCTTGCTTGCTCAAATAACAAAGAATCCTCCGAACTGCCTCTGCTGCTACTCAAAGAGGCTGATTCCTCGTCCGGGCTGGGGTTTGCATTGGACTCCAACACCCCCGGCAGGACTCGAACCTGCAACCTGCGGATTAGAAGTCCGCTGCTCTATCCAGTTGAGCTACGGGGGCACAAAACTTCCAGGCTCAGGAAAGTTCCATTGTTGTGGACCAACCAGCACCAGCCGTTCTGGGAACACTTAACCAAACGGACAGGTGCCAAGCAAGTCCACATAAATTGTAGTTAATCTCAGGTCCTCGGGGTACTGGAGTCGGCACGAGGCTGTCCAGCGGGACTTAGCGTTTGGTGGTGGCCACCAGTTGCAACTGGTCCGAGGGCCACTGGAGCCGTTGGGCCACCTGGCGGGCGTAGCGCCAAGGAGCAGGGTCTTTGCACAGCAGGCGAACTGGATGGCGTGCGGCCACTAGAGCCAGCGTTTGGGGCAGGTCCAGCACCTGAAGCACATTGAGCAACTGAGGTCCTCCCATATGGGAAGAAGGCATCTGCTCCAGCTCCAGCCGCAAAGGCACCGAGCCGGAGAAAAACAAAGCTCCGTAAAGGGCCAAAGCGGCCTCCTGCCCTTGGGCACGCAGGACGAACTGTTCAGGCTGGAGTTTCAGTCCTCGGGCAGCCAACAGTTTGTGAAGCTCCGGGTGGCCAAACAGCTCCAGGGTGCGCAGCAGGTCCCAAGTGCGCATCCCTTCCCAAGTTTGACCCAACAGATAAAACCGCCGCAAGATTTGAATGTGGTGTCGCTCTTGGGGATTCCAGGCCGTGGGCCCGACCCCTCGGGTAAGCACCAGCACATGCACTTGGCCTGGGGAAACCCTGGCGGGAAAAGCCGCTTCGGTTTGCTGGGTCGCATTTTCCAAAAACGGAGCCTTGGGAAAGCGGAGGGCCAGAGCCGCTTTCCACTGAGACCATTGCTCGGCTCCCAACAGGTGAAACTCCACTTGATCCCCAAGTGGAGGGGCCGAGCCGGTTTGAGCTTGTCGGGCCAGGACGAACACGGGCAATGGCACCTCCGCCTGGCTTTGAAACTGCAAGACGATCAGGTGCAGGGGGCCTTGTCTTTTTGAAAAGAGGACTTCGGGGTGCAAGGGGACTGGCTGCCGGGGCCAGCCGCGAAAAGTTTTACTTTTCAGCCCCGTTGTCCAGTGCTTGCACATCTGTTCCCAGTCTCTTTGGTCCTTCGGAAGCCGTGCTTGGGGACGGCGAATAAACAAGTGGTCCACTCGGGTGTTGATCTGATCCGAAGGGAGTTGCTGGAAGACGCGAAGCTGCTCGGGCTGAAAGAGTTTGGAAGCCACCTGGGGAACCGGATCGCGCCGATTCTGCAAGAACCGATCAAACCACCGGAACGCCGCCACTTGAAGCTCCTGAATGTCCCGATGAGGGCCTTCGGAAATTTGCAGTCCCACCCGGTCCAACGCTCCCAGCAGCGAATAAACCCGACGCACACGCCAATAGACATTCATCACTCCACGCAAGGGGAAAATGCCGTCTTTGTCGGTGTTGGCGATCAACAAGGGTCGGGGGGCGGCCAAAGCAGCCACTTGAGGATAGTCCCAACGGTAAGTATTGACCATGAACATGCAATCACAATGGCCTTCCACGGTGCCGTGCACTACATGGTCTTCCAGGTCGGTGATTCCGGCCACGGGCACGGCCACCCGGATGCGTGGGTCAATGGCGGTGATCCACCAGCTATAAGCACCTCCGCCGCTTCGGCCGGTTACGCCGATGCGTTTGGGATCCACTTCGGGCCGAGATTGCAAGTAGTCCAGAGCTCGCACGCAGTTCCAGGCTTCCACCCCTGCAGGGGTGTAGCCCAAGGAAAACCACCACCAGCGATAGTGCCACTTGCCACCCCGACGCACGCCGTAGGTGCCGTGGTGCAGCCCTTCAATTTCGCCCAACTGCAACGAGTCAATCATCAGGCACACATATCCGTTTTGGGCAAACCAGATGCCGTGATGCTGATAGGCCACTTTGTTGCCGTAGCTGATGTTGCCCTTTTTGACCCGAGAGTGTCCGCACACATACAACACTGCCGGAAAGGGTCCCTTGCCGCGAGGGATGTAGAGGTTGCCGGTTACATACAAACCCGGCATGGATTGAAAATGCACCTTTTCCACGACGAACTGCTCGGTGGCAATTTTTCCGGTCACTTGGGCCCGAAGCGGAGTCCGCGGAGGCAAGGGCCACAGACCCAGCATTTCAAGCAACTGCTGGCGATATTTTTGGCGTAACTGAGGCCACTTTTGGGCCGATTGGACTTGCTGCAAACACCTTTGGGCCAGCAATTGGACTTGGTGGGCAAAGTAGTGGCGAAGCACTTCTTCGCCCCGCTGGTACTGGGAGGTGGATTGCCCCAAGGCAAAAGAAGTAAACACTACCAACACGCCTCCGACTCCCAACCAAGATTTTGCCCAACGCATGGCCGTCGTCCTCTTTCAACAAGGGAGAAAGCTGGCACCAGGAACCGCCAAGCACACGCAGTTTCTTCACTTGAGAAGGAGACCTGAACCAGAAGACCGCACAACTTTCCCCATCCGGGCGGAAAAATCGCGCGGCATTGTCTTGGGTTCAGGGTTGCTCTTGGGTGTCGTCGTAGCTTTCTTCCACGATGCGCCGATAGATGGCTTTGGCTTGTTCGTAGGCTTTTTTGGCTGCGGCTCGTTCCTGGG
>JAJRRR010000116.1 GCA_024279285.1 Planctomycetota bacterium | reverse complement strand
TTGTGCCTGCTGCTGGCTCCCTGGAAACCTCAGGACCCTTGGCCCTTGCTGGATCAGTTGAGCCAGGCTCTCCAGCAGCAAGCCGATGCGGTGGTAGGTTCCGCCTGGCAGTTGCAAGTGCGCCCTGCCCAGGGAGAGCTGCAAACCCTGGGCCCCCAGCAGCAGTTGCCCTGGGAGCAGGTACCTGGGGATTGGGACACGGCGGACAAGGTTTTTCTGCTTGGGGTGCGTTGGGCCTCGGGAAGTTTTCACCTGTGGTGCCGGGAGGTGGATGTGTTTTCGCGTCGCTGGGGTCCGGTGCACACGGATCAGGTGGAGGGAGTGCCGCTTTTGCCCCGGGTGGCTTTTGGACTCCTGCTGCGGTGCTTTCGCCCTCTGGCCCGAGTTGATACCGGCGACCGCAGGCGGGCGTTGATTCAGGCCCGAGCTGGCATGCGTCCGTGGCGGGACGCGCCTGCCGACCCAGTTCGCCCAGGTGCCTTGCTGGTCCCGATCGTCCGCTACGATGATCGGGAAGGAAATCCCCGACGGATTCGGGAAGTGCCTTGGACCTTTTTATTGGTGCGAAAGCGAGAAGGGCCTTTGGCCCATTGTGATGTTTACAGCGGACTGCGCAACCCTTTGTCGCTTCGCAGGCGTGGGCGTACCCGAATGGTCGCCATGCTGGTGCGCCCCCAAGCCCGTCCGACCCTCTTGCAAGTACTCAGCAACGACAAGCGCCGCATTCCTTTAGAGGGATACGAAGTGCTGAGCTACGGCCCGGACGATCCTCAAACGGAGGTGCTGGGTTGGACGGATCACCAAGGTCGGATTGTGATTCCGCCCAGTCCCACGCTCAGACTGCTGTTGATTCGCAGTGGGCAGCAGCTTCTGGCCCGGATTCCCTGCTTGCCTGGCCTGCACCCCCGCCTGGAAGCCCCCGTGCCCAACGACGATCAACGCCTGGAAACGGAAGCCTTTCTGGTGGCTTTGCAACAAGAAGTGATTGATGTGGTCATTGAGCGGCAGATTCTCATTCGCCGCATTGAGCGCCACTTGGCCCAAGGACGCGTGCAAGAAGCCGATCGGTTGCTTCAGCAATTGCTTCGTCTTCCGGGACGCAATGAGTTTGAAGCCCGACTGGATCGTCGTCAGCAGAGTCTGGACCCTTCGGACCGGTGGCTTCAGGCTCGGGTGGGCCGTTTGTTCCGCGACACCCGCACGCTGGTGGCTCGCTACCTGGACTCGCGGCCCATTGAACTGATCACCCAAGCCGTGCAACGAGCCAAAAGCGGTCAGCCGCCAAGCGGCTCACGCGACTCGGGCAAACCTGCTTCGTCTTCGGCTGGCTCGGGTTCAAACAGAGCCGGTTCTTAGAGACCGGGACAGGTTCAGAAATCATACCACACGCCCAGACCCAATTGCTGCTCAAATGTGTCGTAGAACTCATACTGGATGCTTTTTCCGTTCAAGTATTGCAGGCCCACGCGGAGCAATTGGCCGCTTGTGCCTCGCCATGCCCAGCCCAACTGCACGCTCAAAGTGCCGCCAAAGTCCACCTCCTCACGCAAGAATCCGTTGATGGCGAAAAACGGAGCACCTTCTGGTCCGGTGGGCTCGGAGGGAGCGTAGTCCACGCCGAACTGGAATCGCCAAGGCTGGGCTCCATCGTCCGTGGCAAAAGCCCAAGCTGCCTCGGCATAAAGTCGCAACTGCGGCGTGCAAAAGTACGAGTAGCCCAACACCAGCCCGTCCCAGGTAAAATTCAATCGCCTCACTCCCGGATTGGCCAGCATGAATTCATCGCCCAGGTGGGCACTGATGTGGTAGTAGCCGAATTTCCAGGCATGGGGGCCTTGGCCATAAGTGAGCACAAACCCGACGCGGAAATCCGAAGCATCCAGATCGCGTTTGCCATCGTTGATGTCCAGCCGAGGAAACACGGCTCCTTCGGCATCCAGTTGCCAGCCCTCCGGATGCAAAGGATCGGTGGTTCCGTAGCGGATCAGTCCCACTCGGGCTCCAATGGTGGTGTCCCAACGCCAGCGCAAGTCCGAATCATAGAGCCAGGCCGTGCCGAAGCGAGGCTCTTTAGGCCCAGCCAGGTAAGAACGGTAGATCAGTCCCGTGGGAGCCCATTGCCACTGCCACTGCTCCTCCCAGGAGTTTTGCACTGAGAACAGCTCGCCAGAAGGGGCGAACTCCTGGGGAGGAGAGAACTGGGCAGGAGGGGGCGTCCAGGGGCTTTGGGCTCTCCCCCACGGTGCGCTTAGCCCCATCACCACCACCGTTCCCAGCACCCACAGCCCAACATTTCTTTTGGCCATCAATAGCCGGTTCTCCCAAACGAAAGTGAGCTGGCCCACCGGTCAAGGCTAAGGGCCCTGCCCCACGGAGCCAACCCCAGTTGATCAAAGCTGCTAGCACCTTCTTCCACCGGTGTTCATTGGGAGGCCGAAGGAGCCGGAACCGCCTCCCAGGGCTGCAACTGATGAGCGAAGCGTTCCAGAACTTCCTGGGGCATGAGGTTAAAGAGCACCTGGCCTTGTCCACTCCACCCTTGGGGACCGTGGAAAAACAAGGCGGTGGCACTGCGCAATCGGCCCACGGCTTCCACCTCCTCCATCCCCTCGCCCGGCTTGGCTTCAAACGCCACCGTCACCGCCACCAGAGCGACCAGATGACCTGTCCGACGATCCACGGCATACCACACCTGGTCTTCAAACTCGCAGTGTTTCCATCGGAGTCCTCGGGGGCGTCCGGTGGCGTTCATGTGATCCACAAATTGAGCTTCCAGTTGTTCGCGGCGACGGCGGAATTGTTCGCGTGCCTGTTGATACCGCTGCTTTTCAACAGCCTGCCGACGCCGACGAAGCAGGGACCATGCGACCCAAGTGCCCAAAACCCCCACGGCAATGCCTGTGATCAATTCCCACCACATACCCAACAACATGGCACAGCGTTCCTTCACGGATGAACTTTTGAGGAAGTGGCCGTAGCCGAGGATTCCGTCGGAACTTTCCAACCCAAGTGGCGAGCCTGGCGCAACACTTCTTGCACGATCCGCTGCTCCACATCCTCGGCCCAAGGGGAAGGCAGTCCATAGTAGATCATCGCCCTGGCTCCCTCGTAGCCTCCTTCGCGCAGCACCCGCAGCGAGGGGATGTAGGCCATCACATCGTTGCTGTAGCCTGCAATCCAGACCCGAGAACCCAACAGCCGCTTAAGTCGCAAGGAGTAGTCCACCACCACTTCCCCGCCCAAAAACACCCACAACACCTCCTTGCCCAGCAGCCAGCTTTGCACCGGGTAGGGATATTCCGGCTCTAGTTTCCCCTGGCGTTGAAGTTTCTCCAGCAGGAGCTTGGCGCGGCGAGCGATATAAGGGTTGCGGTGCTGAGTTTGTTCCAGGAGTTGCTGCCGGGAAGGGATTTGAGCAAATGCCAACGGCACCTCCCGATACTGAAACTTCAAGCTGGGTGCGAGCCAATGGACTTGTCCTTTCAAGGCTCGTTGGGCAGCCAGGGCCAGACGGCGTCCGTACTGTTGGGCATACTCCACTTTGCGCCGAGGCAGAGGGTTTTGGTCTCCGCCACATCCGGCCACGAACAAGGCCACACAGCCCGGATTCATCCGCTCCAGCTCCAGTTGGAAAAAGCCCGGATAGTCCCCCGACCAAAGGTAAAAACTCAACACCGTGGCATGACAAGCATATCCGGCCACCACGGCCCGAAGCTTGCCCTGTTGATCGCGCACCACCAGCACCGGCACCTGGTGGTCCACCGGGCCGCGTAGCCTGCCCTCCTGGCGTAGCCGGGGCACTTCGGCTTCGCGGTTGTTGCGGCGATTGACGGCAAAAGTGGCCTGATCCTCGCACCATCCCACCTGCGCGGCGAACATCCGCTCCGGTGCAGCCGCTTCCACCGCCACTTGGATCACTTGCTGCTTGAGCCAGGCGGTGTATTGGTGAATCAGCTCCACTTGTTCGGCATCCAGGTCATAGGTTGGCCGTAGATTCTCGCCCACCACAGGACCGGTGTGCGTGTGAGAGACATTCAGGGCTACGGCTGCCAGAGGGATGCCTAGGCGTCGGGCCACTTGTTGGCGTACAGACCGCCCCAGGCGACGATCCACCCCCACCAGGTCCAAGGTGATCAGGACGGCTTTGTTTCCTTGGGCATCCTGAAGCACGAGGGCTTTGGCCCAAAGGTCGGTGAGTTTGCCTTGAGCAGGGCGATTTCGGGCGGCATAGCCGGACATCCACATGGACTTTTCGGGGGTGATGTTGACCCGAGCCACTCCGGCCCGCCAAGCAGGCGGCGCAGCCCAACTCCCCACGCCCAACACCAGCCACAAACCCAACGCAGCCCAAGTGGACAATCCGCGGCCTCGGCTCATCGCTGGCTCCTTCTTTGCTGGCACCAGGATCACGGAAATTATTTCGCTTGCATCAAATAGGCCAACAAGTCGGCCATGTCTTGCACCGAAAGGTCTTTTTCCAGCCCTTCGGGCATCAGGGACATCCCGGTGCTTTGCATTACTTCAATCTGGCTACGAAGCAGCGTGACCTGCTTGCCCTCCTCGCGCACGAGCGTAATTCCCGTGGGCGATTCCCCGCGAATCATTCCCGTGTGGGTGCGTCCGTCTTCAGTGATGACCAGGTAGTTGACGAACTCGGGATTTACTTCCCGATTGGGGTCCAGGACATTGACCAGGATAGCCTCTGGGCCGCGGTTTTTCATGGCAGCCAAGTTGGGTCCCAACTCATGCCCCACTCCTTCCAACCGGTGGCAGGCACTACAGTGTTTGCGGAACAAGTCGCGTCCACGCTGCGGATCGCCTGGAAGCGAGAGAGCTTTGCGATACTTTTGGACCACTTGGGCTCGGGCCGTGGAGGGTTTGCGTAGGGCTTGGGCCAGTTTGCGCACTTGAGCATCAGGATGACGAAGCAGAAGCTGCCACTGAGCAGCGCTAAGCTCACCAGGACGAACCACGCCTTGTTGGATTCCTTGGGCCAGGAAGGTTCGGATCCAGTTGGCTCGGGCCAGAATCAGCTCCACCGCCCGGCGGCGAAGCGCCGGAGTGAGCCATCGCCAACGCTGAAGAATCTGTTGAGGCACTTCGGAATGATTGAACTGGCCCAGCGTGGTCAACGCCGCCAGTTGCACGGCTTGGGGTTCCCGAGGGTCCAGCCGGGCAGCTACCACCGTGCCCACCTGCTCATAGGAGCCCAAGATCAAGCAGCGGATCCAGCGAGCCCGATGGCCAGGGGCCAACTCCCCATTGCCCGAAGCCGCCAAAGCTCGCTGCACCACTTGCTTGAGCACCGAAGCGGCTTGCGGGTGGGCTGGGGCCACTTGTTGCTGAAACTTTGCCCCATGCACGCCCATGCCCCGGGCCAGCAGAAGCAAAAGCTCTCCTTGAGCCAACTGGTTGGACTGGGCCAACACCACCTCCAGCACCACGCGCAGTTGGTCCCTCTGGCCGCTTCGGCCCACCTGCTCCACCAATCGGCGTGCCAAAGTTCTCAAGCCCACCTGGGACCAAAGTTGTCCTGCGTGATGGCGCACCAAAAAGGCCAGGAACTCTCCCGGCTGGTGGCTCACCGAACTGAGCACTGCCATCTGCATATAAGGCTCTTGAGCGTCGCGTTGGGCCAGTTGAGCCAGAACCGGCCAACGCTTCTGGGAAGGCAGAAAACCGGCCGAAAAGGCCACCTGATAGCGCACCTGCATGTGTTCATCATTAGCCAGTTGGGCCACGGCTTTCTGGAGCTGGGAATCTTGGGCCAGCCAAGGCTCGCTGAGCCGCACAGCGTGGCGGCGCACCTGGGGATGGGGGTCCTGCAATGCCCGCAACAAATGACGCGCTCCCAACTGCTTCAACCCTTGCAGGGCATACAGGGCATGCAAGCGCCCCAACGCGGAGCGACTCTCTTGCAAAAGCTTCTCCAGCAGGGGACCTGCCTGGTGCAACTGCTGGCGATAGATGCGCTGAGCAGCCTGAAGGCGATGCCATGCGTTGGGATGCTCCAGCAACTGGACCAGTTTTTCCAAAGGGAGTTGGTCAATGTTTGGCACCTGCGTGGGGCGAAATCCCTGGGGAGCGATGCGCCAAATTCGCCCTCGGTCCCGACCGCTGGTCAGGTCCAGATGCTTTTTGATCACCGGAGGTAAACTCAGGGGGTGTTCCACCACTTCGCGGTACATGTCCAGCACATACAGGCACCCATCCGGGGCATTGGCAAACTGCACCGGGCGGAACCAGATGTCGCGCGAAGCCAG
>JAJRRR010000011.1 GCA_024279285.1 Planctomycetota bacterium | reverse complement strand
GCCGATAAACCAAGTACCGGAGAAGAAAAGCCCTGGTGCTCACGGCTCGTGTCAGACCAGGCAGCTTGAGGCACCTTGCCTTGGGCCGGAACCTGTGGCAAGGGGACGCCCGTTTCTAGCAAGCGTGCTTCCTAGCGGGGGACGAAATGCCCTCAAGCGCATCGGCTCAGTCGGATTGAGTTCTGGTACTTTCGTGTTCCAGAAGGACGCGGAGGTGGGCTTCCAAGGACAAGGCCAGTCGTTGAGGGTTGTAGCCGCCTTCCAGCACGCTTACCACGCGTCCTTGGGCCCAATGGTCGGCTAGTTCCAGCACGAATTGGGTCAAGTGGGCAAAATCTTCTTCCTCCAGTCCCAGCGAGCCGATGGGGTCTTCGCGATGGGCATCAAATCCGGCACTGATGAGCACCAGTTGGGGTTTCATGCGGGCGGCCAATCTTTCCAACTGGGAACGAAAACGGTCGTGATACTCTTGCCGCGGGGTGCCGAAGGCCACCGGGACATTGCAAGTAGTGCCCCGTCCGGCCCCCTGACCCGTCTCGTCCTCTCGGCCCGTGCCCGGATAAAACGGATAACGATGTATGGAAAAGAACCCCACACGAGGATCTTCCCAAAACGCCGCTTGGGTGCCGTTGCCATGATGGACATCCCAGTCCACGATCAAAACCCGCTCGGCTCCTTGTTTCAGGGCCCAACAGGCTCCCACCGCCACATTGTTAAACAGGCAAAACCCCATCGGAGCCTGATGCAACGCATGGTGTCCCGGTGGTCGGACCAGACACACCCCTTGGCGATCCTCGCCTGCCAGCACGCGCTGCACGGCGTCGCACACAGCTCCGGTGGCCAGTAGGGACACCTGGTAGGACTGAGGGGACATTACCGTGTCGGTTTCCACCCGACCTCCTCCCTGTTGGGCCTGACGCTGAACCCAAGCGATATAATCCGGGCTGTGGACCAGGGCCACTTGTTCTGGGGTAGCTTCCGAAGGCGTAATCAGCCGGCACTGGTCGATCACGCCCACTTGCCGCAAGTGTTCTACGGCGTGCTGCAACCGTTGGGGAGACTCGGGATGAGCACCGGTTTGGTGCTCCAGATAGCGGGCATCGGTATAAAGCAGCGTCATGAGTCTTCTTTCCGCGGGTGAAGCAGACGCGACTGAACCAATTGACAGATTTCCTGGTGAATCTCCTCCACACTCCTGTCCGCAGGCACCAGGACGATGTTGTGGCTGTGTCGTTGGGCTTCTTGGCGGTAGCCTTCCACCAGGCGTTGGAAGAAGTCCTGGCCCAATGTTTCTATGCGGTCTCGGGGGCCTTGAAGCCGCTGCTGTGCGGTGTGCACCTCCAGGTCCAAGACGATGGTCAATTGGGGCATCACGCCTCCGGTGGCTACCTGTCCCACTTGCCAGATGACCTCCGGGTCCAAGCCGCATCCGTAGCCCTGATAGACCACATTGGACAGCACATAGCGGTCGCACACCACGATGGCTTTTCGCTTATAGAGGGTGGGAGCGATCAGCTCGTCCACCATTTGAGCCCGAGCTGCCATGTAAAGCAACATTTGGGCTTTGGCCCCAATTTGATGGCGACTGGCCAACAGGAGCTTACGCACCTCCTCGCCTAAGTCCGTGGAACCAGGATCGCGGCACAAAACAGCCGAGCGTCCCTGTTGGTCTAACCATCGGACCAGGAGTCGGGCCTGAGTGGATTTGCCGGCGCCGTCTATTCCCTCGATGGCGATGAACATGCGTGATCCTTTTTGTGTGGAGAAGCCTCCCCGCCCACTTAGCTCATTATCCGAAAAGCTGCTTGCCCTTCCAGGCGGAAAAACCCCTAAGCGGAAGAAGGAGGCGCAGTTCGGGAGCGGATGTGCTGTTTGAGCAACTCCACCACTTGCTCCACGGTCATGTGGTCGGTGTTGATCACAATGGCGTCAGGGGCTGGGACCAAGGGGCCCACGGATCGGGTGCTATCGCGGCGGTCCCGCTGCTGTTGCTCTCGGAGAATCTGTTCCAAAGGGACTTCCACCCCTTTTTGCCTGAGCTGCTCTTGGCGGCGTTGGGCGCGGACCTCGGGACTTGCAGTGAGAAAGAACTTCACCTCCGCCTGAGGAAAGACCACCGTGCCCTGGTCGCGACCCTCAGTGACCAAGTTGCGCCCTTGCCCTATCCGCCGCTGAAGCTCCACCATCCACTGACGCACTTGGGGGTTGTCGGCCACATGGTGCACCAGGGCCGTCAGCTCCGGAGAGCGAATCTGATCGGTGACATCCTGGCCGTCCAGATAGATGCGCTGGTTAGCCCAGTGGATCTGAAGCCCTCGGACCACTTGGGCCAACTGCTCGGGCTGGTTCCAGTCCACGCCGTGCCGCAAGGCTCCCAGCGTGGCCGCCCGATACATGGCTCCCGTGTCCAGGTACTCAAATCCCAACTCTTGAGCCAGCAGGCGAGCCACGGTGCTTTTGCCAGCTCCGGCTGGCCCGTCAATGCAAACAATCACGCTCGTTCTGGCAACCTTGGTTCGGAGAAATGGTTAGCTGGCTATTTTTTCCCAGCACGCACTTTGTCGGCCAGGGCATCAAGCTGGCTGAAGTGGAATCGCACGCACAGAATATAAGGCATCTGGCCCGAAAGCCAGTGCCCATAGGTCACCGCCACCACGGTGCCATCGGGCAGGAGGACCACGCCCGGATAGGCCGTGTCGTAGCCTTTTTTGTTGTCCTTGAGCCGGATGAAGTACTGGCCCTCGCGCCCCCGGACCAGATCCTCCCAAGTGCCCACCCAGGCCACCCAATCTCCCTCAAAGGGGCGCAAGTGGCGTTTGTGCCGGGGGGAGATACAGCGAAAACTGATGAAAAGCCTTCCGTCGGGCAGATAGCATCCTTGGTGACGATCTCCGCACAAGACCAAGGGCAAGGGGCGAGGCTGAGTCCAGCTTCGGCCTTCATCGTGGGAAAAGATGATCTGGGAGTGAGCCTGACGGCGGTTCTCTCGCAGCAACACGGCCAAAGTTTTTCCATCTGGAGAGCGGATGCACCCGGGTTCGCACAGATGCATCTCCTGGGAGCGGAGGATCACTT
>JAJRRR010000115.1 GCA_024279285.1 Planctomycetota bacterium | reverse complement strand
ATCGGCTCCTAAGGCCAATCGCTCCCGCAGCCAACCGGAGCCCAAGAGCCAATCCAGCACAAACACCCCCACATTGAGAACCAACAGGGTGCTCACGGCGCTTTGGTGCACCGGGGGCACGACCCAGCCTGCAGCGCGGTCTTCGTAGTATTCCCGATCGTAAAGTCCCATCGGTCAACAGCTCGCTTGGTAATCCGGGCACAGACAGCGGTTCCATTATAAGAACTCGGACCGCGACTGGGGTAGAGAATCTTGGAGTGGCCAAGGGACAGGCGGGGACGAGACGGTACCGGAAATAATAAAGAGGGAAACTTTGCCGTCTGATTCTTTTGCTCTGGCCCCTGTTTGCCTGATCCCCCGAGACACCGTTGAACAATTTTGGCAAACAGTGGTTCTAGCTTTGGGAAGTGGAGATGGGGACCAGAAACTCGCATCCACAGGCTCCGTCCAGGCGACATTCGGCCAATTGGACGGGTTCTCCGAGAGCGTGGGCCAGGATTTGCTGTTCCATTTGGCAGGCCAAGCGGCGATCTTCCACCATTTCGGCATAAGGACAAGTGCGTTGACGCAGCACGAGTCCTCCGTCCCGAGTGCAGACTTCTACCAGG
Source organism: Planctomycetota bacterium (assembly GCA_024279285.1). Lineage (GTDB taxonomy): Bacteria > Planctomycetota > Planctomycetia > Pirellulales > S012-138 > S012-138. The sequence continues at coordinate 6,170 of JAJRRR010000115.1, read as the reverse complement.
ATCCCCTGCTCTTGGAGCAATTGGGCCAGTTCGTGAACTTTTTCAGGCAGGTGTTGGGATTGGAGTCGGGAACGGTACTGTTTGGCCACTTGGCGACTGACGCATTCCAGCAAGCGTTGGGTTTCTTCGCGTCCCAAGCGCTGTTGCAAAACCGAAAACAACTCTGGCAACACATGCCGCAGGTTGCTTTTGGAGAGCAGATCAATGGCTTTGGCCGTGGCCCGATACAAGTGGCAAGGACGGCCTCGGCGAGCAGTGCGTTGGGTGGTGCGCTCTACCAATCCGGCGGCCATAAGCTCGGAGAGCTGTTCGGTGACGGCAGTGCGCGTCACCCCGGCTTCGGCCATCAGTTGGGCCACGGTGCGCGGCTCCCGGCCCACCAACAGCCGCAAAATCCTCAAACCTGCACTGCTAATTTGATCCGAATCCATGGAACAAACACCTTCAAGGGAAAGAAATGTCCTGGGTGCATTATAACAGCTCCAGGTGGCAAACCCAAATCCCAACCCGGTCAGGTCCAAGCCAGGGAAAATCCGGCCATGAGAGCATGCAGCGAAGTTCTCGGCGGTGTCAGAAGGCAGGTCATTCTTCACCTGAGGAGGTGTCCACGCGGCGTTGGAGTCTTCGGCCTAGCCGGGCCAAAGTGTGGCTGCAATCGCAACGGTCCAGGTGGATGTGAATCAAGTGCATTTGATCCCGATCCTGCCAAGCTTGCTGGAGAGCTTGTTCCAGTTGGCCCTCGGTGCACACATCGTAGCCCACCCCTCCGCCGAACACCTCCGGCACTTTGTGATATTGCCACGGCTGGATTTCGTTGAATCGCCAATCTCCTGGGTGCAGAAGCCGCTCGGTGCCGTAGCCGCAGTTGTTCAGCACCAGCACCACAGGATTCTGGCCGTGGCGCACGATGGTAGAAAGCTCCTGAAAAGTCATCTGAAACGCACCATCGCCCACCAGCACCAGCGGACGCAGTCGGGGATTGGCCATCTTGGCCCCCAAGGCTGCCGGTATGGCAAAGCCCATTGATGTGTAGTACGCCGGTGCCAAAAACTCCGTGCGCTGGCGAATCACCAACTCGGTAGAAGCAAACATGGCGTCGCCCACATCGGCTATCACCACGGTGTTCTCATCCAGAAGGTGGTTGAGCCGTTGGATGAGTCGGGTAATCGTGAGGGGCCGCTGAGGTTCTACTTGGAAGGGCTCCAATTTGCGACGAGCCCAAGAGGGAATCTCTCGGGCCGGAGGAGTGGGACGCCGGGCAATCAGCTCACGCAGAAAGTCTTCAAACTGCACACCAGGATACACATGATGCCGAATCTGCAAGCGTTCACTGGTTACATAGATGCATCGGCCGGGATCCAGATTGGCCGTGTAAATGCCCAAGTTGATGTCACTCATAAAAGTACCCAGCAGGATCACACAATCGCTTTCTTCCACAAATTGGGTGACTTCGTCCCGACCCAGCGCTCCTGCATACAATCCCACAAAAAGCGGATGCGTCTCCCGAATCACCCCCTTGCCCAACATGGTGACCGTAAAGGGAATCTGGCACTGTTCAATCAGTTCCAAAGCCAGGTCTTGGAGCCCGAACCGATGCAACTCCACACCGGCTACGACCACGACGCGTCGGGAGCGGTTGATCATCTCCACGGCTTCGTCCACCGCTTCGGCCAAGGTGTCGGGATCGCTTTGCTCCGAAGGCGGCACGAACCCTCCGCCCGGCTGGCAGGAGACATGGACCATGTCGCGGGGGATTTCCAAATATCCCGGCCGTTTGAACCGATACACCGTGTCCAGCACGCGGTCAATTTCCCGGCGAGCGGTGGTCGGATCGTTCAGCTCGGCCCCGGCAATGCAAAGTCGCTGATACACTTCATATTGGGTCCGAAAGTCCCGAACCATGTGATGCAGCAGCGGGTTGTTCCGCCGCTCGGCCAGCCCTGGTGAACCGGAGATAACCACCACCGGCGACTTTTCGGCAAAAGCTCCAGCGATGGAGTTGCAGGTGCTCAGTCCTCCCACGCAGTAGGTTATGCACACCGCACCCATCCCGGCCACCCGAGCATAAGCGTCGGCAGCAAACCCGGCGTTGTCTTCCCGAGTGCAGCCCACCACCTCCACCGGGCTTTGCTCCAACATGGTGTAAAAAGCCAGCACATAGTCGCCCGGAATCCCAAATACATGCCGGATTCCGTAATCACGCAACCGCTGAATCAAATACTGCCCGATGGAAACCTGCTCTACCGAGGGCCGAGCGGGGGAAAGAGAAGGGAGTGTGGACATGCAAGCTCTCCTGTGTGAAGGGCAGCAGATAGGGATGGCCCCGGGGATCAGGTCACCCCTGGGAGCCATTTTCATTCTACGGCACCCAGCAGCACAAGGCGATTTCCGCTCAACCGCCGCTTGACAGTTGGCATGTCACAAGTGACGAACTGGCAAAGGGTTAGCGATTCTTTACTCTGCCCCCTCAAACCGTCTCCAGCAGAAAGCCAAGGCACAAAACCCATCTGCCGAAAAGGGCCTTCGCGTGCTCGCCGGAGAAGATTGAGAGCAAAATGGTCAGTTTTTTCCAAAAGCCGGTGTTGAACCATCCCCCTGCACTTTATTGCCGAACTCCAGACGGGCGTGGGATGAATGTGCCTCTGCTCATCTGAGTTCAATAAGCTTACCAATACTGTTGAGCTTCTCACAGTCAATAAAACGAAACTATCCAACCGTAAACCTTATCTTCGAGAGGCAACGGCCGTATTGACCTCATGTGCTAAAACGAGCAGTCCTTCCTGTCAAAAGCCCTCAGGGCTGGTTTGGTTGCTCGGCTGTGGAGCTCCACTGACGGCAGCGGTGTATGGCTTCGTGCCAACGCCGTAGCAGTCGTTGGCGAAGCGAAGGGTCCATCTGGGGCACGAACTGCCGCTGAAGTTCCCAATGGTGGAGCAACTCCTGCTGGTCTTTCCAGTAGCCCACGGCCAACCCGGCCAGATAAGCGGCTCCCAAAGCAGTGGTCTCCTGAACCCGAGGGCGCAACACTGGCACTCCCAGCAGGTCGGCCTGAAACTGCATCAGAAGATCGTTGGCCGAAGCTCCCCCATCGGCTTTCAAGCTTTGCAACTTCTCGCCCGAGTCCTGCTCCATGGCGTGAACCAGGTCCCAAGTTTGAAACGCAATCGCTTCCAGGGCAGCGCGGGCCAGATGAGCAGCGGTGGTTCCTCGGGTCAGGCCTACGATCAGCCCTCGTGCCTCCGGATCCCAATAAGGAGCTCCCAAGCCCACAAACGCCGGCACAAAGACCACTCCTGCGGAGTCGGGCACCTTTTGGGCCAGTTGCTCCACTTCGTCCGAACTGGAAATCACTCCCAAGGCGTCCCGCAACCACTGTACCACCGCCCCGGCTACAAACACCGATCCCTCCAGGCAATATGTAACTTGAGAACCCAACTGCCAGCCCACGGTGGTGAGCAGGTTATGTTGAGAAGCCACCGGCCGGGAGCCGGTGTTCATCAGCAAGAAGCAACCGGTGCCATAGGTGTTTTTGGCCTCGCCGGGCCGGAAGCACCCTTGGCCAAATGTGGCTGCCTGCTGATCCCCAGCAATACCGGCAATCGGGATAGGATGGCCAAACCACTGGGGATCACACTGGCCCACCACGCCGCTGGAAGGCACAACCTGGGGAAGCATGGCAGGCGGCACATTGAGCAGCTTCAGCAGTTCCTCGTCCCAGCGGAGCGTGTGGATGTTGAACATGAGCGTTCGGGAGGCGTTGCTTGGGTCGGTGGCGTGGACCTTCCCTCCGGTAAGTCGCCACAGCAGGAAGCTATCCACGGTGCCAAACAACACCCGACCTTTTTCCGCCTCGGCTCGCAGCCCTGGCACGGTCTCCAGCAGGTACTGGAGCTTGGTTGCCGAGAAGTAAGGGTCCAGGACCAATCCGGTCTTTTGACGAAACAGCTCTTGGGTTCCTTGCTTACGGAGGCGTTGGCACCAGGGGTCGGAGATACGACTTTGCCACACGATGGCCCGGGACACCGGTTGGCCCGACTCACGATCCCAAACCAGGGTGGTTTCTCGCTGGTTGGTCAGTCCCAGGGCAGCGATCTGCTGCGGTTCCAAACCGGCCTTGTCTAAAGCGGCTCGTGCGGTGCGAAGCTGGGTGTTCCAGATGTCTTCCGGGTCGTGTTCCACATGGCCCGGCTGGGGCAAAATCTGGCGAAACTCCTCCTGAGCCATGGCCACCACCCGCCCGCGACGATCAAACACAATGGCCCGACTGGAAGTGGTTCCTTGGTCCAGAGCAAGCACAAACTGGCTCATGCTTCTCTCCCTGGCTGTGGTCTTAACGCCTGGTGCCTAAATGTCCCTTTAGAATAACCTGCTACCCAAAGAACCTAGCGGAAAACCAGTCCGAGGACGAGCTGAGGAAACGGCGTGCGAGTTTCACCAAGCGGTCAGGGGCTGGAAGTGGCTGGAGCTCTGGTCCCAGGGCCAGAGGCGTTGGAAAATGGAGGTTAATGTCGGAGACGCGATTGAGCCGTCAGCAGGTTTTTTTCCCGCTTGACTTGCTCAAGCCCCAAAAGGAGTAGCCGTGAGTCGGGAGCCGCTGATCCGGTGTCGGGAAATCAGCAAGCGTTTTGGGGGCACTGTGGCTTTGGACAGGGTCAGTTTGGAGATTCAACGGGGGGAGCTTCGGGCCATTGTGGGCGAAAACGGAGCCGGCAAAAGCACCCTCATGAAAATCCTCTCCGGAGTGCTGATGCCGGATCAGGGAGAGTTGTTTGTGCGGGGAAAGCCTGTGCAGTTCCAATCCCCTCTGGAGGCCCAACAAGCCGGAATCAGCATCATTCACCAGGAGTTGAATCTGGTGGAGGAGCTTTCGGTGGCGGCCAATGTTTTCCTGGGCCGGGAGGAGCGTCGCTGGGGCTGGTTGCGCCAAAGGGCCATGGTGGACCACTGCCGTCAAGTGCTGCGGCGACTCCACTGCCATGTGGATCCGCGAACACCAGTGGGGCAATTGCGCGTGGGAGATCAGCAACTGGTGGAAATCGCCCGAGCTTTGGCCTTCCAGGCCGAAGTGCTCATCATGGACGAACCCACCAGTGCTTTGACTGAAGCCGAAACCCAACGCCTTTTTGAGGTCATTGGCCAATTGCGCCGCCAAGGTGTAACGATCCTTTACATCTCCCACAAAATGGACGAAGTGTTTCGCTTGGCGGATTGCATCACGGTGCTTCGGGACGGGCGGCATGTGGCCACTTGCCCACGCGAAGAAACTTCCCCGGAGCAAATCACCCGGTTGATGGTTGGTCGGGAAGTCTCGTTGCAGTGGACCAAAACGGCACGCTCCCCTGGCCCAGTCGTGCTGGAAGTGCAGGGGTTGTCGCTTCCTTGGGTGCAGGTGCCCGGCAAATGGCGGCTTCGGGACATTAGTATTCAGGTGCGGCGTGGAGAGGTGTTGGGGATAGCCGGGCTGATGGGAGCAGGGCGCACAGAGCTGCTGGAGTGCTTGTTTGGAGCAGCTCCTGTGGAACCCCAGGGCAAGATCGTGCTGGAGGGCCGGCCGGTTCGCTTCCGTCATCCGGGAGAAGCGGTGGCAGCCGGAATGGCTTTGGTTTGTGAGGACCGCAAGCGTTTGGGCCTGTTTGCCCACATGAGTGTGGCCGACAATATCCTCATGTGCACGCTTCAGGAGGCGTTGCGTGTGGGGTTGCTCAGTGCGGCTCAAGAAAAGCAGTTGGCCCACCAGGCCATCCGACAACTGGGTATTCGCACCCCTGGGACCGAGGCTCCGGTGGCTTCCCTGAGTGGGGGAAACCAGCAGAAATGCATCCTGGCCCGGTGGCTCCGCACCCAACCTCGCGTGCTCCTGCTGGACGACCCCACCCGCGGGGTGGATGTGGGAGCCAAAGCCGAGCTTTATCGGCTCATTGACCAGTTGTGTTGCCAGGGGCTGGCCATCGTGCTGACCTCCAGCGAATTGCCAGAGTTGATGGCCTTGAGCGACCGGATTGTGGTGTTGTCGCAGGGGAGGATCACGGCCCGATTCAACCGGGACGAGTTTTCCCAGGAAGCCATCTTGGCGGCAGCGACCAGAGGTTCGGGACAGGAGAGCGGGGGTTAGTTCTCCTCCCAGTAGTCATCTTCTTCGTCTTCCCAGTCCTCGTCCCATTCGTCCTCGT
>JAJRRR010000114.1 GCA_024279285.1 Planctomycetota bacterium | reverse complement strand
TGGAGGTGCGAGGGCCGGAGGCGGCGATTCGGGCTGCTCGGGCTCTGAGGGCTCAGCACCACTTCCAAGCCGTCCTGGTGACCCTCGACGCCCAAGGCATGGTGCTGGTCCAAGGCCCCCAGGGGGAACACTTTCCGACTCGGGCCCAGGAAGTTTATGATGTCACCGGGGCTGGCGACATGGTGCTGGCTGCCTTGGGATTTTGCCTAGCTCAAGGGATGACACTTCCCGAGGCGGTGCCGGTGGCCAACGCCGCGGCTGGACTGGAAGTACAGCACTTGGGCGTGGCGCAAGTCTCCTGGCAAGAGGTTCAGCAAGCCCTGGGCACTGCCGCTGCTCCCTGCCCTTGGCAGCGCAAGCATCTTTCTTTGGAACAAGCCGCTCAAGTGGCTGCCGCCGCACGAAGCCAAGGACGCCGTGTGGTCTTTACCAACGGATGCTTTGACCTGTTGCACGCCGGTCATGTCACCTATCTGGCCGAGGCCAAAGCCCAAGGGGATGTGTTGTTCGTGGGCCTGAACTCCGACGAGAGCGTGCGGGCCCTGAAAGGCCCCGGCCGACCCGTACAAAAGCTCCCCTCCCGATTGGCCGTGCTCTGTGCTCTGGAAGCCGTGGACCATGTGATCGTTTTTGAAGAACTCACACCGGTGAAGCTCATCGAGGCCATTCGTCCCCATGTGCTGGTCAAAGGCGGCGACTACCGAGGGCGGGAGGAGGAGATCGTGGGCCGGGAACTCCTGGCCCGCTGGGGCGGCCGGCTCCACCTGGCCACCTTCGTCCCAGGCGTGAGCACTACCAAAATCACTCAGATCATCCGCGACCAGGCAGCCTAAGCCCCTTGCCCAATCCTTGACCAACCAGCAGGGCCAACAAGCTGCGGCTCAGGCCGATCGGGAAGGATCTGCCAGGGGAAACACCAGAGACTGCCAACACGGCTGGTGCGTTTGGGGGTTGATGCTGCGTCCTTTACCCCTTGCAAACCCCCCAGTCAAAGGGCCTTCTTGACCTTTCCTCCGGCCCGTGGCAAGCTAGTGAGTTTGTACGCGCCAAGATGGCCTGATAGGAAGATAGTTTGGCATGAGCTCTTCACGGCGAGAAGGTTTTTTGCAACTGGTGCGCATCGGGCGGCCGGTGATAGAGCCGTCCATGCTGTTGTGCGATTTTGGCCATCTGGCCCAGGAAGTCCAACGCCTTCAGCGGGCCCAAGTGCCAGCACTGCATCTGGATGTGATGGACGGGCACTTTGTGCCCAACCTGACCTATGGGCTGGTGCTAGTGGAGACCTTTCAGCGGATCAGCTCGCTCCCTCTGGATGTGCACCTGATGATTTCCAATCCCGAGCAATATGTGGAGAAGTATATTGAAGCAGGGGCATGGGCCCTGACGGTGCATGTGGAAGCGATGTCGGACCCGTCGGGCGTGCTGGAGTGGATTCGTTCCTTGGGAGTGGCCGCCGGGGTGGCCCTGAATCCTGAAACCCCCCTGGAAAAACTCACGCCTTGCCTGGACTGTTGCGATTATGTGTTGGTGATGACCGTAGCACCGGGCTTTGGAGGGCAGTCCCTCCGGCCCGATGCCCTGCATAAAGCCGCCCAACTACGCCAAAAATACCCCCAATTGGTGATCGGAGTTGATGGAGGCATCAAGCCGGAAAATGTGGCCCAAGTGGTCCAAGCAGGAGCCGATATGCTGATTGTCGGATCGGCCATCTTTGGCCATTCCGACTACGCAGAAGCGGTGGCCCTATTGCAGCAACGCATTCGCCAGGCGTGCACCTCGGAGGAACACCCATGCTGACGCAAAACGCCCAAGTGCGCGTGGTGCTCATCCGGCCGGGAGCCACCGAATATGACCTTCAGGGCCGCGTGCAGGGGAACCTGGAAATCCCCCTGTGTGCCCAAGGCCAGCAGGAAGTGGAGCAAATGGTGCCGGAGCTGTCGGAAATGGAAATCCGGACCTTCTACGCTGCCGTGGGTCCTGCCGCCCAACAAACTGCTCAGACCTTGGCCCAAGCTCTGGGAGTGAAAGTCAAGAACCTGGGCAAGCTGGACAACATCAATTGGGGACTGTGGCAAGGGATGTGCTTTGACGAAATTCGGCACAAGCATCCCAAGCTCTATCGCCACTTCCGCGAGTCACCCGAGACGATTTGTCCGCCTCAGGGAGAATCGATTCAGGAGCTTTGCCGTCGGGCCCAAGGGGTGTTGCGGCGGATCGTGCGGCGCCACCGGGGTCAGACCATTGGGATCGTGGCCCCCGAGCCCCTGTTGAGCGTCATTCGCCACCTGCTGGACCACAGCCACTGGGGCAACTTGTGGCAAGCGGCCCGATGCCACGGCACCTGGCAAACCCTGACCGTGGACGCCGAAGGGTTTTTGGCAAAATAGCCTCCTTGGGCTGCTTTTCCCGCTTTTCCCAAGCAGCACAAGCCGATCTTTGCCATAGTGCAGAGGTTTGGTAATTAGGGGAGCAGCGTCAGGGCAACTTGCAATGCCCTCGGTGCCGGTTAACCTGAAAGAAGACTCCGTGTTTTCCCACAAGTCCCTACCACCGAAAGATGACAAGTAAGCTGCAAGCACAAAGCTGGTTGGAGGTGGCTCGGCGGCCCAAACGCGGCGTGCCCGAGGGCCTGTGGGTCCGCTGTCCTGGGTGCGAAGCCACCGTGTTTCGCAAAGAAGCCGAAAAACGCCTGGGCGTGTGCCCCCAGTG
>JAJRRR010000113.1 GCA_024279285.1 Planctomycetota bacterium | reverse complement strand
GCCCAAGCTCGTGCCGTAAAGGGCCTGTTCTATGTCGTGAGCAGCCATAGCGTTGCCGGCCAGGATGCGCTGAATGTAGCCGTGGCGGATCATCCAGCAGATGTGTTCCACGCTTCCGGTGTGGACCACCGCCGGACCGGCCACCAGGACGATGGGTTTTTGTTCCCTTCGGGCCAGGTCCATTTGTTGGGCGATTTGGCGCACAGCCACTCCCTTAGGCTTTTCGGTGGAGACGGAGGAGGTCATGAACTCAAAGGTGCCTCCGGCTTGGCGTCGTTGCTGGGGAAACACCCGCACTCCCTTGTGGCCTACTACGATCAGGTCCCCTGGGCGCACATCCAGCATGGGCAGGCACCAAGCACGCTTGCGTTGAGGATCGACGCAAATGCCGCAGTCCATTTCCTGGCGCTGCACCGGAATCCACTCCCCTTGCACCCGAACTTCGGTCCGCTGATTGGTGGTGCTATAGAACCCGGGTGGGAAAGCTCCTTCGCAGTCCGCGGGCACCAGACGGCAATCTTGTTGGGCCACGGGCACCGCTCCGTGGTCGGCAATCTGCTTGAGAATCTGCTGCAACTGTTCGGCACTTTCGGCACGGACTTCAATGAGGGCATAGCTGGGATCCTGACGGCGATGGCCAATGGAAACCTGCTTGATTTCAAACGACCCACCGCAAGCGGTGATCAGGTCCAGCACTTTGGGCAAGATGAGACTGTCAATGATGTGGCCGGACAGCTCCACATCTTCCACCAGCGGAGCCTGGGACATGGGAACCCTCCTTGTGGGAACAGTTGCGCTGTATCCGAGGGGGAGTTTTGTCATACTATAAGCGATCCGCCAGGGCCCAACCCAGAGCAACCCCAAAGCACAAACAAGGAGCACAGGATGAGCACCCATTGGCGTGCAGCAAGCTGGGCAGTGCTGTTGGGCCTGCTGTTAGGCTGTTCAGGCCCTCAGGAACCCTCTTCCCCTTCGGCTCAGGAACAAGCTTTAGCAGCTCCGGCCCAACAGGAACCGGACTCCAAGCCTTCCCAACGCCCTCCTTCCACGGAGCGTGCCCGAATGGCCCAAGCCCCTCCTGCCGATCCTCAACACCCTTTTCCGCACCGGGTTCCTGCCCCTTCGTTGGAAGGAGGGGTGGAGTGGCTCAATACCGCCGGCCCTTTGGACTTGCGCGATCTGCGAGGAAAGTTCGTCCTGCTGGACTTCTGGACCTACTGCTGCATCAACTGCATGCACATCCTGCCGGAGCTGAAAAAACTGGAAAAAGCCTACCCGAACGAAATCGTCGTCATCGGAGTGCATTCAGCCAAGTTTGATACTGAAAAGGACTCGCAAAACATCCGGGAGGCCATCCTGCGCTACGAAATAGAGCACCCGGTGGTCAACGATGCCAATCATGTCATATGGCGCAAGTATCGGGTCAACAGTTGGCCTTCGCTTCGGGTGATTGATCCCGAGGGGTTCCTGGTGGCCGGAGACAGTGGGGAGGTGTCGTTTGAGGTGCTGGATCAGTTTTTCCGTCGGGCCATTCCCTACTACAAACGCAAAGGGGTGATGGACCTGCGTCCGTTGCACTTCAAACTGGAGCGGGAAAAATTGAAGCCCACCCCTTTGCGTTTTCCTGGCAAGGTGTTGGCCGACGAACGCTCGGGACGGCTTTTCATCGCCGACAGCAACCACAACCGCATCGTGGTGGCCACCCTGGAGGGAGAGCTATTGCAGATCATCGGCACCGGCCAGCAAGGCCGTCGTGATGGACCGGCTGACAAAGCCACCTTCAACCACCCTCAAGGCATGGCTTTGCACCAGGAAGTGCTCTATGTGGCCGACACCGAAAACCACCTGATTCGCAAAGTGGACTTGCGTACCGGAGAGGTGAAGACCATTGCTGGCACCGGTCGGCAAAGTCTCAATCCCTGGCCGGGGGTGCGCTTTGACCCCGCTGGGCAACCCATCCTGCCCAAACGATTCGTCGGAAAGCCTCTGGCCACGCCCCTTAACAGCCCCTGGGACCTGTGGATTCACCAAGGTTATCTCTACATTGCCATGGCCGGACCGCATCAGATTTGGCGCATGGATCTGAAGGAGCGGGAAATTGGCCCTTGGGCTGGAAACGGTCGGGAGGACATCGTAGATGGCCCTCTGCTGCCTAGGCAGCCGTATGGGCTGGGAGCTAGCAGCTTTGCCCAACCCAGTGGGCTCACTTCCGACGGCACATGGCTTTATGTGGCCGATAGCGAAGGCAGCTCCATTCGGGCCGTGCCGTTTGATCCCCAAGGCGAGGTAAAAACCATCTTGGGCACAGCCCATCTGCCGTTTGCCCGGCTGTTCACCTTTGGAGATGTGGATGGTCCGGTGCGCAACGCCAGGCTTCAGCATCCCTTGGGTGTGGCCTGGTATCAGGACAAGCTCTACATTGCCGACACTTACAACTGCAAAATCAAAGAGCTGGACCTGGAAAAACAAGTCATCCGTACCATCGCCGGCACCGGAGAGCACGGTCGCCAAGACGATCCGGCTCAGTTTGACGAACCAGGCGGACTGAGCGTGGCTGGAGGAAAGCTTTTCGTGGCCGATACGAACAACCACTTGATCCGGGTGATTGATTTGGAACAAGGGTATCGCGTCAGCACGCTGAGTATTCGCGGTCTGGAACCGCCTCGGCTGCCTGAGCCAAAGCCGGCTCCGCTTCGGCCCTTGCCGGGAGCCAAGCACTATCGGCCCAAGCCCCTCAAAGTGGCTCTCCAGCAAGGCCGCTTGAGCGTGTCAGTGCAACTGGAGCTCCCCCCTGGCTGGAAACTCAATCCCGACGCTCCTTTGAAGTGGCGACTGCGCTTCCGGCCCAAGGGTTCCCAAAAACCTTTCCAACAACAGGTTCACCGTGTAGATCCCCCTCAGCCTTCGCTTCGGCTCTCCTGGCAACTGCCTCAAGAAAAGGAGCTAGAAGTAGAGTTGTGGCTCACCTGGTACTACTGCCAAGACAAAAAAACCGGAGTGTGCAAAATTGGTCAGGCCATTTGGCACCTGACCCTCTTGCCCGATCCGAATGGAGAGAAACAGCTCCAGTTGAAACACACCGTAGAGCCCTAACAGGCCGGAGTTTTTGCATCCGGACAAATCTGCCCTTAGCTTGTAGGATTGTGCTCTCCTGGGTTTTACGCCCAAGGTGGCTGCTGTTGTCGTTTTGCTGTGCCGCTTTTCCCGGTTTCCAGAAGAAAAGTACAAGGGGCCAACTGCGTTTTGAAGCCGGAGGCTAGCGTACCCAGTTTTTGGGAAACCCTTGCAAGGCGGCTCCAGGAGCAGGTTTCCACAGGACGACTTCGTCAATTTTTCGGGCCAGCTCAATGTCGCTGTAGGTGATTGCCCGAACCCGGTGAGTTTGGAGCTTCACCACCACTTGGGCGTAGCCCAAGGAAAGGTCCGGGTGGTGCCAAGCGGCTTCGGCCAGATAGGCGATCGTGTTGGCCAACAGCAGCGTGTGAGGCCATCCGGGCGTGCGGTAGGTGCGACGCAACCATCCGTCGCGCACCTCCCAGCCCGGCAGAGTTTCCAACTCCCGCTGAAGCTCCTCCGGGGTGAGAATGTGATCTTCGGCCATGACCTTGCCCTCCCTGTGGAGGAAAAGTGTGTCTGGTACGCACACTTTACGCTATCCGATCTTGTGGGAGGTTGCCAGTTGGGGAGTAGGGAAATTTGCTGCGAGAAGGGAGGGCTAGTTTTCCCACCGGGGATCGTGCACTCCCCAGCGCTTCCACTGCGGAGGCAAGGGAGCCACCAGTTCTAGCACTTGGCCGGAGAGGGGATGCAGCAAGCGTACTTGGCGGCAGTGCAAGGCGATGTGCTGATCGCAGGGGCGGTGGCTTCCGTACTTGAAGTCCCCCAGCACCGGATGTCCGCGTCCGGCGAATTGGGCCCGAATCTGGTGCTTCCGCCCTGTGAGCAACTCCACCTCCACCCAACTGATCCGCTCCTGGGGCCAGGTGCGAAGAACCCGATAGCGCAACCGGCATGGTTTGGCCCCCGGAAAATTAGGTCCCACCAGTTGCATCTTGCGTCGTCCTTCCAGGGGGCGCAGGTAGTTGAGCCATTCGCCTTGGGGTTGCACCAGGGTGCCATGGACCAGAGCCCAGTAGATTTTTTCCACTTTTCCTTCGCGGAACTGTCGGGTCAGGCGAGCCGCAGCCCGAGAGGTCCTGGCCAGCGGGACCACCCCTGAGACCGGGGCATCCAACCGGCTGACCACGCCCACGAATGGCTTCCCCTGTACGCCGTATTTGTGGCGAAGATACTGCCGCACCAGCTCCACCAGGGAAACCTTTCCTGCTGGAGCCCCTGCGGTGATCAGTCCCGGTGGCTTGGCCACGGCCAGCAGGTGCCGGTCTTCGTACAACACCGGCGGCATGTCTTGAGGGAGCGGTGGGACGGAGCACATGGCCTATTTGCGTTTTTGGGCTCCAGCGTCCAACACGGCCAGAAAGGCCCTTTGGGGAATGTCCACTTGGCCGATGGATTTCATGCGTTTTTTCCCCTCGCGTTGTTTGGCCCAAAGCTTGCGTTTGCGGGTAATGTCGCCACCGTAGCACTTGGCCGTGACATTTTTTCGGATCGCCGGGATGGTTTCCCGAGCGATGACTCGGGACCCAATCGCCGCCTGAATGACCACATCAAACAAATGGCGATCAATTTCCTGCTTCAGCTTGCCGACGATGGCTTTTCCGCGCCGATAAGCATCTTCGCGGTGGCAGATCACGCTCAAGGCGTCCACGCGCTTCCCGCCCACCAAAATGTCCAGCTTGACCAAATCAGCCGGCTCGTAGCCCAACAGCTCATAGTCCATCGTGCCATAGCCGTGCGTGATGCTTTTGAGCCGGTCGTAAAGATCGTAGATCACTTCGGCCAAGGGCATGTCTACCACCACAATGGCCCGAGTGGGCGAAAGATACTCCGTGCGCACGAACCGCCCTCGGCGTTGGGTGCACAGTTTCATGATCGGGCCGATGTATTCAGCGGGCAGCACAAAGCTGACCCGAACCATCGGCTGACGCACTTCTTGAATCTGGCCCGGATCAGGCATCTGCTGTGGGTTGGTGATCCGGTGCACGCGTCCATCGCGGGTAAGCACTTCGTAGGTGACCGTGGGAGCCGTTTGCACTAGGTCCAATTGGGCTTCTTGCTCCAGACGCTGTTGAATGATCTCCATGTGCAACAGGCCCAAAAAGCCACACCGGAAGCCAAACCCCAAAGCGTCGCTGGTTTCCGGGACGAATTCAAAGCTGGGATCGTTGATGCTGAGCCGCTCCAGGGCGTCGCGCAGCTCCTGGTAGTCCTCTCCATCGGCCGGATAAAGCCCGCAGTAAACCATCCGCTTGGGCGGCTGGTAGCCTGGCAGGGCCAGCTCCGGGCCAGCATCCGCGGTGCTGACGGTGTCGCCAATGTGCACTTCGCTCAGGGACTTGATGTTGCAGATCAAGTAGCCCACCTGACCGGCGTGAAGCTCCTCTTTGGGAGTGGGAGCGGGAGTAAAACAGCCCAACTCCTGAACCTCGTGCACGGTGCCGGCTTTGAGCAAGCGAACCCGTTGCCTGCGGCGAATCCTCCCGTTGACCACCCGAACATAGGTGATCGCTCCCCGATAGGTGTCGTAGTGGGAATCAAAGATCATGGCCTGAAGCGCCGCTTGGGGATCGCCCTGGGGCGGGGGGATCCGCTCCACCACGGCCTGGAGCACCTCGGAAACTCCCTGGCCGGTTTTGGCACTGCACAAGATAGCCTCTGAGGGGTCAAGGCCCAAACTTTGTTCTACTTCCTGGAGGACTTCTTCCACCCGGGCATGTTTGAGATCAATTTTGTTGATCACCGGGATGATCGTCAGATCTTGTTCCAGGGCGGCGTAGGTGTTGGCCACCGTTTGGGCTTCCACGCCTTGGAAGGCGTCCACCAGCAGCAAAGCCCCTTCGCAGCAGGCCAGCGAGCGACTCACTTCGTAGTGGAAGTCCACATGCCCGGGGGTATCGATCAAGTTCAGCTCATAGCGCTGGCCCTGGTAGTCCCAGTGGAGTGTGACGGCCCGGGCTTTGATCGTGATTCCCCGTTGCCGTTCCAGCTCCAGATCGTCTAGAAACTGCTCCCGAAACTCCCGTTCCGAAATAGCTCCCGTGGCCAGCAGAATCCGATCTGCCAGCGTACTTTTCCCGTGATCCACATGGGCAATGATGCAAAAGTTGCGGATAAGCTCAATCGGTTGGGACATGGGACCTTGGGATGAACCACCCTGTGCTAACAAACCTCACCAGAGAGCAACCACTCAAGGAAGGTCTTACTTTAATTGTATCTCCCCCCGGCAAGCAATGGCGCTGGCGTGGACCAGAGGAGAAGGCAAACTTCAGGCATTCTCCCACCCTCAGAGGGACGCTCCAGAACAATCAGCTTCTCCTTAGCTGGTGAGCGCCAAATCTGCCCAATCAGTAAGGCGTGCCAGAATCCACTTCGTTGCTCCGTGGGGGAGGAAGGGGTAAGATGAAAAATTGTCCCCTGGGTGGAAACTTGCTGGTAGGAATCTTCCCCCATCAAAGTGGCTTGGCCATGCAGGTGAAGTTGATCGTCGTCAGCGGGCGAGTCAATCGTACCGAAGTGCAATTGACTCTCCCGGCGGTGCTGGGCCGGAGCCGCGAAGCGGACCTGACGCTTGGGCATCCCAGCATCAGTCGCCAGCACTGTCGCTTGGTGGAGCAAAACGGCGTAGTGGTGGTGCAAGACCTGGACTCCACCAACGGAACTTTTGTGGAAGACCAGCGGGTAGAAGAAGCCGTGCTGGAACCCGGAGCCCGATTACGCATCGGCCCGTTGACCTTCGTCGTCGTGTACGACCGCCCACGCACCCCATCCCAACCGGACGAACCTGAGCTTCCTTGGGTGGTGGAAGCGGAAGAATCCTTGCCTTCGGACAATCCGACCCCTCCGGTAGTGGATGCGTCTGCGGGTTCGGGATTGGTGGGGCAGATAGAGCCCTCGTTGCAAGAAGCCACGAGCCCTTCCCAGCCAGAGGAAAAAGAGCCGGATTGGGATCAAATTGTGGCCCAAGCCGCCCCTGCCGCAGCGGAGTCCCCGCCCCCAACGCTGCCCCCGGAAGCAGACTCGGCCTCCTCGGAGTCCTCGACTTCCGAAGACGACGACCCCTGGCAGCGGTTGTTGAATGAGCTGAAATAGTAGGGGGGTTCAGCCCGGAAAGTATTTGGCAAGCAATGAATCAGCGTGGTCTTTTTGACTGCAAGCCACCGCAAGAACCGACCTCTGAGGAACCACCTGGCCCTCTGACGGTTTCGGAGCTGACTCAGCAGATCCAGTTTCTGTTGGAGTCGGAATTTTACGAGGTTTGGGTGCAGGGAGAGATTTCCAACTTTCGGCGTTCTCAAGCGGGCCACTGTTATTTCACGCTCAAGGATGCGGGAGCCCAACTGGGAGCGGTGCTGTGGCGGAACACAGCGCAGAGCTTGTCTTTCCAGCCGGAGGATGGCTTGGAGGTGGTGTGCCGGGGCTCATTGGATGTTTATCCGCCTCGAGGCACCTACCAGTTGATTGTGGAAGAGATGCATCCTCGGGGATTGGGAGCCTTGGAGCTGGCGTTTCGGCAGCTTTTTCAGCGCCTGAAGTCCCAAGGGCTGTTTGATCCTCGGCACAAAAAGCCCTTGCCGCGTTTTCCGCGTCGGGTGGCTTTGATCACCAGTCCCACCGGTGCCGCCGTGCAAGATGTGTTGACCTCCTTGTCCCGACGCTGGCCTGCCCTGGAGGTGCTGATAGTGCCGGTGGCGGTTCAAGGGGAGGAAGCTCCAGGCCAGATCGTCCAGGCTCTGCGCGTGGTCAACCGCTTGGTGCCTCCCCCGGATGTGGCCATCCTGGCCCGAGGGGGAGGCAGCCTGGAGGACCTTTGGGCGTTTAACACCGAGGAGGTGGTGCGGGCCATTTTTGATTCGCAGGTGCCGGTGGTTTCGGCGGTGGGCCACGAAATTGACACCACTTTGGCCGATTTGGTGGCGGATGTTCGGGCCCTCACGCCCACCGACGCCGGAGGACGCGTAGTGCCCGATCGCCGGGAAGTGCTGGCTCATCTGAACCATCTGGCTCAACGGCTGCGACGCCACTTGCTTGCCAGGATTCAATGGGCTCAAGCCCGATTGGACCAGTGGCTCCGCCATCCTTTGCTGCGTCGGCCTGAGGAGTTGCTTTATGAACCTCGCCAACATCTGGACGAAACAGCCGCCCAACTGGAACGCTCCATGCAACGCCTGCTGGAAGACCATCGGACCCAACTGGCCCAACTGGCTGCACGGCTGGAAGCCCTCAGCCCTCTGGGGGTGCTGAGCCGAGGCTATTCACTCACTCTGCGCAAGCAAGATGGAACAGTGATCACCCACCACGATCAGGTCAAGCCCGGGGAGCTTATCTTGACCCAATTGGCCAAGGGAACCTTGACCAGCCGCGTGGAAAGCACCCAGCAAGAGGGCTTGTGGGACCGATTGCCTTCGTCCCCTAAATCCGATTCATAAACTTCCTCTTTGGAGTCTCCAAGCCCGGAGTGCCGCCGAGAAAAGTGAAACAAAATCCCCCGGAAAAGCCCGGCAAGAGCTTTTCCAGGGGACACCGGGAGGGTTCTCCTCAACCGAGGAGAGAACGGGGAAAGGAGTGGGCGGTGGGAGTCTGTGGGGAAAGGAAGGCTCGCCGAAACCGCGAAGCTGTTCTGCTACGGGTTGGAGCTGGGGGGAGCTGAGGAGGAGTTGGGTTGATAGGTTTGCGGGGCAGGTTGCACTGGCACCAGTGGGCCTTGCGACTCCAGCACCGGAGGTGCCGTCTCGCATCCATCGCACACACTGCCCGGCAACGCACCGGCACAAGGATCACATTCCACGGGAGCAAACAGTCGGTTCTGGAACGGTCGGAACAGACGGCATCCCAGCAGACCGCAGTGATGACACCCACTCCCAATCAACGCCAAACCCACAGCCACGAGCCAGAGCTTTTTCATACTGCTGTTCTCCCAGTTGGAGCGGCAGGCCAATGCAAGGCCACTCAACCCTACCCCATGCTCCGCAAGAGGCAAATGAATTTGATGATTTTTTTCTACATTTCCCCTCCTTCACTCCGTCGCCCCTGTTGAAAAAAAGCTACTGTGAAATAGAGCCACAGAGCCCACAAGCCTTGCTCCTGTGTGCCTTTCGTCCCGTCCGATGGTTGGGATCGACATGCTACGGATCCGGAAAAAAGCTCTCTGCGGCCTGAGAACAACAATTCTCATGGGCCTGTGCGTGGCAGGAGTCCTGGTAGGGCAAACTCCAGAGAGAAGTGGCCTCCAGGCAGCGGAGCCGGAAAAGCTTTGGGTCATCAGTTCCCGAGGAGCCGATACTCTGGACCACTTGGACTGCCTGCTCTACTGCCGGAAAAGCTGTCGCTGGAAGCCTGCTACACTCCAAACACTCTTGAACGCCCAACAGCCCGGCAAACCACTGGTCATCTGGATTCACGGCAACTGGATCACTTGGCGAAATTCGCTTCGGATGGGCCAGGTGTTGGCCGATCATCTGGCTCCGGTGGCTCAAGACCCTTGGCAGATGCTCATCTGGTCCTGGCCTGCGGACCGTTGCGGCAGACCGTTGCGCGATGCCCGGCGCAATGCCTGTCGGGCCGATCAGCATGCCCAACTGCTGGCAGCCCTGCTCAAAAAATTACCCAAGCAAACTCCCGTGCGGCTTGTTGGCCACAGCTACGGGGCTCGCATGATCCTGGCCGCTTTGCATCAAGTGGCAATCTCCTCACCACAACCCCTTCCCAAGTGGCGCGCCGTGCTCTGGGTGCCTGCAGTGGAGTACTGGGCCATAGGGCCAGCGGGAAGATTTGGCTTGTGGTGGGAAGTGGTGGAGGAAGTGTTATTGGTGACCAACTGCCGAGATCGGGTCCTGCGTGGGTATCGGTGCGTGGAAAAAACTGAAGCCTTGGGTCGGGTGGGCCCCGGTAAGCTCCCTGCTCCGGCTGCCGAAAAACTCAAGCATCTGGAAACAGCTCCCCTGGTGGGCTGCAAACATTCCTGGCTTTACCTGCTCCAGATCCCCAAGGTGCTTGACACTTCGGCCCAAGTGCTACTGGCTCCTGCCAAAGCACCACTCCCCATGCAGCCGGACTCCACCCACTAGAGCTTCCACTTGAGCGAAGCTAGCATCCTGCCCCCCCGCGACTTGCAACATGAGGCGAGTGATTTCCGGCTTGCGGCTTGCGACCGGTGACTTGCGGCGTGCGGCATCTGAAACTACGGGCGGTTCTTGTTTGAATGCTTGAGTGCAGGGGGAGGCCACTTGTCCTTCTGGAGCATCCCTCCACTGCCCCACAGCCCATCCCTCGGCTGCCTCCTGCGGCGGAAACTACAGGCTCGTCTCCGCTGCTGCCGTCTCATTTCTTCACTGGATCCGGCATCCTTGGGCGTGGTAGCGCTTGCGGAAGCGAGTGCTGTCGTTGCAGGTGGAGCTTGCTTGGAGTGCGGCAAACCGGCACAAGGCCAAACGCTCTGGACACCCTGGGGGGCAATTGCTAGGGTTCTCCCCCCGTTGGTCGGTCCCTGAAAATGGCACTGTGAGGGTTCATGAGCACAGCAAGCGGCACCCTTGGCGGCGTTTCCCCCTGGCGGTGGCAGGATTTGATCCTGCCGGTGGGAATCATCGCCAGTGTGTTGGTAATCCTGATACCTCTGCCGCCAATGCTTATGGATGTCTTGCTGGCGGCCAATATCACGGTGGCCATCATCATGCTGCTGACCACGATTTATGTACGCACGCCGCTGGAGTTCAGCATTTTTCCCAGCTTGTTGTTGGCCACCACTTTGTTGCGGCTGGTGCTGAATGTGGCCACCACGCGGCTGATTCTCACGCGGGCGGATCGCTACGGGCTCTCGGCAGCCGGAGAGGTGATTCGCAGTTTCGGCGAATTCGTGGCCGGAGACCGAATCGTAGTGGGAATGATCATCTTTGTGATCATCGTGGTCATTCAGTTTGTGGTCATCACCAAGGGAGCCACGCGCATCAGCGAAGTGGCTGCACGGTTTGCCTTGGACGGCATGCCTGGGCGGCAAATGGCCATCGATGCCGACCTCAACGCCGGCATCATTGACGAACACGAAGCCCAACGCCGCCGACAAGAGATTACCCAACAGGCCGACTTCTACGGAGCCATGGACGGTGCCAGCAAGTTTGTCCGAGGGGACGCTATTGCCGGCATCATCATCACGCTGATCAACATTATCGGAGGGCTGCTGATTGGCACGCTGGAGGCCGGCATGCCGCTTGGCGAAGCAGCCGCGTTGTTTACCAAGCTGACAATTGGAGACGGACTAGTGAGCCAGGTGCCGGCGTTTTTGATTTCGCTGGCTGCTGGTTTGTTGGTAACGCGAAGCACCACGGAGACTAACCTGCCGGGAGAGTTCCTGCGGCAGTTGTTTTCGCGGCCTCAAGCATTGGCAGTGGCCGGAGGGTTTTTGGGCGTGCTGGTCTTTACCACCCTGCCCCGAGTGCCGTTGATGCTTTTGGGCGGGGGGTGTCTGGGACTGGCCTTGTTGCTCCAACGCAGCGGCACTCAAACTCCCACCAAGCCGCCTGAAGAAGAAAAAACCACCACCAAACCCTCCAAACCCGCCGAGCCTAAAATTGAAGACTACCTGACCGTGGACCCAATGGAAATTGAGCTGGGCGTGGGCTTGATTCGCCTGGCCGATCCCAAGCGTGGCGGAGACCTGCTCCAACGAATCCAAGCGGTGCGTCAACAAATCGCCGCCGATTTGGGCATCATCATGCCCAAGGTGCGCATCCGCGACAACCTGCGACTGGGTGAGAATCAGTATCGGATCAAAATCGCTGATGTTCCGGTGGCCGAGGGCACTCTTTACCCGGGCTACCTGCTGGCCTTGGACTCCGGAAACACCACCGGCAAAGTGCCCGGAATTGAAACTACTGATCCGGCCTACGGCACTCCGGCCGTGTGGATTGAGCCGGCCTTGGCCGACCAGGCCAAGATGTTGGGCTACTCCGCCGTGGTGGAACCCACAGCCGTGCTGGCCACTCACTTGTCTAAGGTGGTGCAAGACAACGCCGATGAGCTGCTGACCCGAGATGCCACCAAGCATCTGATCGACCAGCTCAAGCAGCACGCTCCTGCAGTGGTGGAGGAGCTGGTGCCCAAGCAAATGTCGCTGGCTGAGGTGCAAACGGTGCTCAAGATGCTCTTGAGAGAAAAAGTGCCCATTCGCCGTCTGGATGCCATTTTGGAGACGCTGGGGGACTATGCCGCCCGGGTGGGCAAGGATCCCATCCTGCTGGTGGAGCATGTGCGGCATCGTTTGGCCCGAACCTTGTGCAATCGCTACCGCGATGCGGATCGCAAGTTGTATGTGGTAACCCTGGATCCGGCGTTGGAAGATCGGATACGAGCAGCTATTGAGCACAGCGAGCGAGGGCTGTTTATCCGCATGAGTCCTCAGGCCATTGAGCACACTTGTCGGCAAATTGCTCAAGGGATCCAGGAGCTTCGGGCACGGAATCGTCCCCCGGTGCTGTTGGTGGCTCCGCAGATACGCCCGGGTGTGAAACAACTCACCGAAGCCCACCTGCCCGATCTGGTGGTGCTCAGCTACAACGAAGTGACGCGAGACACCATCGTGGAAAGCGTGGCGGTGGTCACCGACGGACCTTAGCAACCAGGCACGGAAGCCGAATGAGGTGATGCCATGGAAGTGAAAACCTTTCGTGCAGCGAGCTTGCAGGAGGCGTTGGCCCGGGTTCGGGCGGAGTTGGGCCCGGAAGCCGTGGTGCTTCAGACTCGGCAAGTGCGATCTGGAGGTCTGGTGGGATGGCTGCGGCGGCGACGCGAGGTGGAAGTGACGGCCACTTGTCAAGTGCGGGTGGCTTCTCGGCTCCCGCAGTCAACGCACGAGCCTTCGCCAAAGCCTTCTCCTGGCTCGTCGGGGCTCTCGGAAGAAAGTTCCGAGGGACTTTCCCGTGCCTTGGCAACCCAACTGGCCCAATTGGAAGAAATGGTTTCGCGTCTTTATCACCAGCAGCGGTTGACCCGAGTGCCCGAAGTGCCCGAGCCGCTGTTTGACCTGTTCACCGAACTGCTGGACCGCGATTTTCCCGAAACCACCGCCCGGGAACTGGTGAGCCATTTGGCCCAATCTCTCTCTCCGCAGGAGCTGACCGATACGGTGTTAGTACGCGGGCGATTGCATCGTTTGTTGGAGCAGCAGGTGCGCGTTGCTGGCCCCATTCAAGTGCTTCCCGGGCAGCGTCGGGTGGTGGCTTTGGTGGGACCCACTGGGGTGGGCAAAACCACCACGGTGGCCAAACTGGCGGCTCAGTTTCACCTTCGGGGGCGCTGCCGGGTGGGACTAGTGACGGTGGACACTTATCGCATCGCCGCGGTGGAGCAGTTGCGCACCTATGCTCAAATCATGAATCTGCCCATGGTCGTGGTGGCCACGCCGGATCAGATGGCCCCGGCCTTGGCCCAATTGGGACCTGTGGATCTGGTGCTGATAGATACGGCGGGCCGAAGCCCTCGGGACGAAGTGAAGCTGCACGAGCTTCGGGCGTTTTTGCAACTGGCCCAAGCCGACGAAGTGCATCTGGTGCTCAGTGCTTCGGCCAGCAGCCAATCACTGCTGGCTACGGCTCAGCGGTTTCGGGTAGTAGAGCCTAATCGCCTGTTGCTGACCAAGCTGGACGAAGCTCCGGCGTTGGGACACTTGTGGCCTCTGTGGGCCAAGCTCCCCTGGCCTCTGAGCTACCTGACTGATGGGCAAAATGTGCCGGAGGACTTGCACATCGCTTCTGCCCAAGACCTGGTGCAACGGTTGCTGCAAAGCAGCTCGTCAAAGTGGCCCGGGGAATGAGGACCACCTGGGAGGGTTATGCCGAATGTGCGGCTCGGTGGCGGCGATGACAGCGGGTTTTGTAAGGGAAAAAGCTGAAGCGGAAAGTTTCCGAAGCCGATATGGGGAACGACTCACGCAGTGCGGTGCCTTCCAGATGCCATTCCCCCCGATAGCTCCTCCACATGGCTGCTCGCGGTGCAGTGCTGATGGCGTTGGCGGCTTGGATGCTGACCCTGTGGCGCGGATGGCTCCAGGGTGGATCGGTCAACGCCGTGCTATGGCAGGCTTTCTTGGCGTTGGTCAGCTACGGGGTGATCGGTGCTCTGGTGGGCTGGACTGCAAGCTGGATTGTGCAACTGGGGGCGCGAGATACGCTGGCCTCGGCTCAAAACGAGCCCTCCTCTTAGCCCTTCCCCTTAACGCCGTGTAGTCAGGGAGGATTCCATGGCCACTGCAACTGCTCAAACCACCACGGAACAGGACATCCAGAAACTTTGGGAACAATTCAAACAAAATCCTGACAACCACGAACTGCGAAACCGCCTGGTGGAACACTACCTGCCCTTGGTGCGCTACAACGCCGAACGAATCCGGGCCCGATTGCCCGAAGGCGTGGAACTGGACGATCTGATCTCCGCAGGGGTGTTTGGCCTCATGGACGCCATCTGCGCCTTTGATCTGTCCCGAGGGGTGAAGTTTGAAACCTACTGCGTGCCGCGCATCCGGGGAGCCATGCTGGATGAACTGCGCACCATGGACTGGGTTCCCCGACTGGTCCGAAGCAAAGCCAGCAAACTCAACGAAGCCATCAAGACCCTGGAAGCCCGACTGGGACGACAACCCAACGAGCAAGAACTGGCCGATGAACTGGGAATCACCGTAGAAGAACTCAGCAAAATCCAACGCGAAGCCAGCGCTGTGAACATGGTCAGCCTGGATAAAAAGTGGTACGAAACCGACAGCTATAAGGATGTCCGCGAAATCGACATCCTGGAAGACAAAAAGAGCGAAGACCCCACCCGAAGACTCCAGAAAAAAGACCTCATGCGGCTTATCACCCGAGGACTGAACCGCAACGAACGGCTCATCATCATTCTCTACTACCTGGAAGAAATGACCATGAAGGAAATCGGGGCTACGCTGGACTTGTCCGAAAGCCGCGTTAGCCAAATGCACAGCGCCATCGTGCAGCGTCTTCAAGAGCAGTTGCGCCGCCGCCAAGGGGAGTTGGGCAGATAAAACCCAAATGAGCAACCCACTCCCCCTGTCAGCTTCCAGCGGTGGGGAATGCTCAGCGGTTTTCCCGAGGGTTTTCTCTTTCACAAGCGCGTGGAGTTTTTCTGCCTGTGGGGACCTCCACGGGTTCCAGGCATAGAGCTCGCAGCGCCACCTGGGGGGAGCCGGTCCGGGGAAGCTCCAGCTCCACTTCCACCGTTCCCTGGGAAAGAACAAACCGCAATGGAACGGAAGCAATGAGTGAACATCATGCCGCCTTGGGCCAGAGGGTCAATGTGGGGAGTGTGGATTTTCGGATTTCCGTAGCAGCCCAAGGTCCAAGGACTGTGGTTGTCCGTCATGATCCAGACGACATTGGGCCCTGAAGGCTGAAGCGTTCCAGCTTGGCACGGCACCAAGCCCACCCAAAACGCCAGTATGCCCAGGATTTGACCTACCCGGCCACTCATGTTCATCGCTCCAAGGGCAAGAGCGGCAAGGTGCGTCGGACTTGTTGGACCAGTTGGGGATGGCGTTTTTGGATTTGTTTCAAAGCGTGTTGGGCTTCAGCTCGCGGACAGAGGATCAGATAGGCGAGGATCCATCGTCGCAGTCGCTTCTTGGGCCAGGGGGCGTGCCAGAGCCGGACCACCTCCTCCACAGCAGCCCAATCTTCCCAGCGAGCCAAAGTGCGCACCGCTTCGGCCGAAACCGACTCTCGCCATAACAACTCCCTCGCCACCTGGCGCAACTGGGGACGAAGCTCCTTCGGCCCATACTGATGCACTACCTCCAAAGCCCGAAGCAAATGGCGCAGCATCCCCGAATCGGCCTGAGCCATCCAGTGTTGGCGTAGCCACCGCACGCCCGGGGTGCCCGCTGCCAGCACATAAGCCCCAATCCATCCGTCCAGTCCCGAGCGGAAGCCATCGGGCAACCGTTGCAACAAGCGTTGCAGGAACTTGGCCCGAGCCAGGCGTTCTTTTTCTCCACCAGCTCCCAAAGCCAACAGCAACCCATAAAGACCTTTGCGATGCTGAGGCACCGCAGGGTCCAGGATCCACTGGCGGAGCTGATCCTCGGGAACCTTTGGAGCCACCTGAGCCACCGCTTCATAAGGGGCCAGCGCAAACTCCCGATAGGCATCTTCGGCCACCGAAGGATTGGGATGCTCCAGAAAGCGTGCGAAGTACTCCAGCCGCTTGGGCCAGGGGATGCGAGGGTCGGGTGCTTGGGCCAGGTAGGCATAGGAGAGTTCATCGGCCGGAAAGACGAGCCATCGGGGCGGATCGGTCCAGTGGAACACCAGGGCCAGCTTACCCACCCCCTGAGGCACCCTCGGCGATGGCACCTGACACTCGGCGCCTGGGGCAAAGGCCCCTTTGAGCACATGCAAGATTCGTAGCTTGGTGTGTTGGGGGCCCTTTTGGACCACTTGGGCCAGAGCGACCACTTGGGCTCCTTGGCGATGCTGGGCCCAACTGGGTTGCACGGCAGTGCAGAACGGGCAGCCCCAGCCCTTTTCCATCCCCCAGCTCCACAAAGCCACCGCGAACAGAACCCAAGTCGCTTGTCTTCGCACGAGCTTTTCTCCAAGGCGTGGAAAATCTCTTGAGTCGGGCAAAAGGGGTTTGCTTAGAGTTTACGCTTTTCCAGCCGGGTTGTCCGCAAGCTTGTTTTCCCACTGGCTCAAGGCTGCAAGGCCCAAAGCGGTCATCTGCGTTGACAGTTCCGTCCCAGAGACCTAAGAGGTTAAGGAGGGAGTGGAGGAACAACCGGATTCCTCGATCACTCGGGCTCCTTGAGTTTCGGTAGCCGTGATGGTGAACTTCAGGGGGAGTTGGGAATGGGCTTGCAGTTTTTGCTGCAAGTTTAAGGCTTGCTGGGAGTTTTCCACCAGCACAAACACGGTTGGTCCCCAGGAGCTTTGGCCCACTCCTTCATAACCCCAGCGGCGGATTTTTTCCACAAGCGTAGCAATGCCAGGGTGAGCAAAGGTGCCGCCTTGAAAGGGAGCAAAACACTCCCCAGCTAGGCGACTGTACAAGCCCAGGGCCTGGGCCGTGTCGGCGAACCGGCCGGCCTGAAGGGCCGGGACCAACTGGCCAAAAAGCACCCGCCACAGCCGGTCGGTGGTCTCGGGCGGGAGGTTTTTCAGGGCGTCAAAGGCTTGCTGCTCCCGGACTCCACTGCATCCCGAGGGCAGCGGCGGCTCTACCAGCAGCCAGCGCCACGGTCGGGGATTTTCCAACCGCAGGAGTAACGGGGCCAAAGACTCTTGCTCTTGCTTGCCTGGCTCCACGATCCACCCGCCATGACAGAACCCATACACGCCCACCGCAGAGCGTCGCCCTCGCTGGGCCAGTTGGGCCAGGAGCTGAGGCTGCGGCGGCACCGGCTTTGGGGAAAAACTCCCTAGCAAGGCCCAAGCTGTGCCCATCGCTAATTGCGTCCCGGAGCCTAGCCCCCGATGAGCCGCAATACGCTCCAAAAGCTCAATCTGAATCGGAGGCGGATATTCCACGCTTAGATATTGGCATGTGTGGCGAACCACTTGGTCTAGCCGTCTGGCCAATGCAGACTCTGCCGGCAAGGCGTAGTGAGGACCTGGCGAAATGCGGACGGTGGTGCGCGGTTGCTGAAGCATCACCCCCACCCCCCCAAAGCGACGCACAGCGCCTTGGCCGGGACACAACAGCCCGAAGTGCAATCGGGCCGGAGCCGACACACATACCCGTCTAGGCTCCACCGGCGAAAATCCTCCGGGCGGCGGAAGGTTCCAACACTGGTTGCTTGATCCGCTCTTGAACATACCGCACCAGCAGGGCAAAAGCCCGATGGTGCTCCTGCGTGCCGGTTTTCCACACCCAAGGGGCCAGCCAGCGAAACTGCTGAATAAGCTCTTGAGCATCCAGCAACTGCACCCGGGTGGCCAGAATGGCTGCTTCCACCACGGCGTGGCTGGCCCGATTCCAGCCTGGAAAGGGTCGCAATTGGGCCTGAGCCACCACTTGGGCCAGGGCTTCATACCGGGGAGGCGAGCCGGACCAGTGAAGCACTTCAAAGGCATACCAGCGGCACGCTCCCGGCAGCACCCAGCCTCGGGCTTGAGGTTCCCAGCGCACCGGCGGCAAAGGCTCCCGCAAGCCGATGGCACATCGGGCCAGAAGCTCCACATCGTCTATAATGTGGAACACCCCTCGCCCAGTGGCCCGAAGATTCGCCAAGGTGCGCGAGCCTTCAAAGGGCCGCAGCACGAGCCGCCGCCACTGGTCCAGCACCCGAGGTCCCATCGGGGCTAGATTCACCTGACCTTGGGCATCGGTGGTGGTGACCAACCCTTCCAGGATTATTCCTTGGGGGAAAGGGGTGCTCATGGCCTTCTTGCCTAAGGGGATGGAACCCCGCTTGCCAAGCTAGGGTGGGGAGGAGC
Source organism: Planctomycetota bacterium (assembly GCA_024279285.1). Classification (GTDB taxonomy): domain Bacteria; phylum Planctomycetota; class Planctomycetia; order Pirellulales; family S012-138; genus S012-138. Next base: position 1,236 of record JAJRRR010000113.1, on the reverse strand, counting down.
CCCTCTGGGGCAACGGCACGCCTGGGCGCAACCAGCGTCCGAATTCCTGGGCCAACTGGGGCACTTCCGGCACTTCCAGCCCACAGCGACGCAAAAAGTTGGCCAACAGCCGATAACCCACCTCGGTCAAAACCGACTCCGGGTGAAACTGCACTCCCACGGTCAAGTGTTCCCTATGAGCCACGCCCATCACCGTGCCGTCTTCCAGCCACGCGATCACTTCCAGCTCTTTGGGCAGCGGGGGCCGAATGACCAAGGAATGGTAGCGACCGGCGGGAAAAGGACTGGGAATCCCCTGAAAAAGCCAGTGTCCTTGGTGGTAGATGGTTCCACATCGTCCGTGCACGGGCTCGGGAGCTGGACCAATCCGCCCTCCAAAAGCTGCCCCGATGCACTGGTGCCCCAAACACACGCCCAAAATAGGCACCTGGCCACTGAGCCGACGCACCACTTCCACACTGCACCCGGCTTGGTCGGGTCCGCATGGTCCGGGGGAAAGTACCACCGCTTGGGTTCCTGATGCCAGCAGACGCGCTGCGTCCGTGGCGTCGTTGCGCAGCACCAGCGTCTCTTGGCCCAGGCGGCGCAGATATCGGGCCAGGTTGTGCACAAAGCTATCGTAGTTGTCAATTAACACCAACACGCATTGCTCTCCCGGATGCAGAGGTCCGGTTGTTTATTGTACTGGGTTGGAGGCTGGCTTTGCTGACAGTGGAAGGGGGAGCAAGAAAAACCTCCCCGCGGCCTTTTCCAAACTAGACCCCCGAGCCCGGAAGAACCACCCTCAGAACCCCCCTTGAGCAGGAAAGAGTGTTCGCCCAGCTTCCTGCTGGGGCGGCAGGTGCTGATTTGGCTCAAAGCAGCCCTTGGTTTTGTTGGCCGGGGAAGACAAAATGAAAGGGGTTTGAACGATTTTATGCGAAAGCCCTCTGTGCTGGGTTTTTTCCTTTCCCGCCCTCAGTGGGGGGAAGGTGGGTTGTTATTTTTGACAACTGCAATAGACTTAATTTGCAAAACCCCTTGCCATCCTGGACCCCCTGCCATGTTTTTCTCCAGCCCGGAAGAAGAAATCTACCAAGAGCACATCCTGGAACATTATGAAGAGCCGTATCATCGGGGCCATTGCCCCCAGGCTACCCATGCCCATGAGGACGACAACCCGTTGTGTGGGGATTTCGTCCGGGTGGAGTTGCGAATTGATCCCCAGGGGGTGATCCGCGACGCTTATTTCACAGG
>JAJRRR010000112.1 GCA_024279285.1 Planctomycetota bacterium | reverse complement strand
GCCCAGGCTCTCACGCACTTGGAGCCAGGGGTCGGGCAGCGGCCAAGAGACTTGTCGCAAGTGGCGTTGCACCACACAGAGTACTTCTCCCAGGGCCTGCCACCCTTGGGCCACCCAGACGGCTCCCCACGCCCCTAACCCTCTTACCCACCACGGAGGAATCTGATTCCAACTCCATAACACCACAGGCACTTGGGGGAACCGTCGCTGGCACTGAGTCAGAAAATCCGCCACTTGAGCGAGCTCCCGAAAGGTAAGCTCCCGCACCACCACACTTGCCGGCCAGCGCTGAAGCAGCTCCCAGCACTGGTTCTCCTGCCGGACGGAGAGGACCACCTGCGGCGGGATTTTCAGATGGGTCCGCATCCAAAACTGCACCCCGGGGCGTGTCCACAGCAGACACACTCCCCAGAACTCATCGGCCAATTCCACCAGAACCTCACCTAGCAAAGAGGAAAGGTGGCCGGTGCTTGTTTGACTCCAGCCGGGAAGCCACAATAACGCTAGTTTTCTGCGTTTCCAGGGTGCGTGCAACCCCTGGCACACGAGGAGCAAACAGAATGAAGTGGTGGAAAGCCCTTTGCTGGTTGGCCGTGGTGGGAGCAAGCGTGCAAGCGGCCCGATGCGCCGATCTCCGACCCAACATCCTTTTCATCATGGCCGACGATCACGGCTATCAGGCCCTCAGTTGCTACGGCAGCCGTATCAATCGCACCCCCCACCTGGACCGCCTGGCTCGGGAAGGAATGATGTTTACCCGATGCTTCGTCACCAACTCCATCTGTGCTCCCTCTCGGGCAGTGATTCTCACGGGCAAATACAGCCATCTGAACGGCCTTTATCGCAACGGCCAGACTTTTGACGGCTCGCAGCAGACCGTGGCCAAACTGTTGCAACGGGCCGGCTACCACACCGCCGTCATCGGCAAGTGGCATCTTAGAAGTGATCCCATCGGGTTTGATTATTGGGCGGTGCTGTTGGGCCAAGGCCCCTACTACAACCCAAGAATCAAAACCCCCGAAGGCATACGCCGCCATGAAGGCTACACCACGGATGTGATCACGGATTTGGTTTTAGATTTTCTGGAGAATCGTTGGGACCGCAGCAAACCGTTTTTCTTGATGTATCACCACAAAGCTCCTCATCGCAATTGGCAACCGGGGCCCAAACACTTGACTCTTTACGACGATGTTGAGATTCCCGAACCTGATAATCTTTTTGATGACTATTCCACCCGAGGCACGGCCGCCAGGGAAGCCACCATGAGAATCGCTGACCATCTCAATCAACGAGATTTGAAGTTAGGCCCTCCACCCCGAGGACTCACGCTAGAACAAAAGCGCCTGTGGCAGGAAGCTTATGAACCTAAAAATCAAAGGTTTCGTCAGGCCCAACTGCAAGGGAAAGATCTGGTTCGTTGGAAATATCAACGCTACATCAAGGACTACTTGCGCTGCGTGGCCTCGGTGGATGAGAATGTAGGCCGGGTGCTGGACTACCTGGACCGCACCGGACTGGCCAAAAACACTGTGGTGTTTTACACTTCAGATCAGGGGTTCTACCTGGGTGAGCATGGATGGTTTGACAAGCGATTCATGTATGAAGAATCCCTCCGCACACCGCTTCTGGTACGCTGGCCCGGGCACATTCCGGCTGGGAAAGTGTGCGACAAAATAGTTCTTAATCTGGACTTCGCCGAAACTTTCCTGGACCTGGCCGGTGTGGAAATCCCGGAAGATATGCAAGGGATGTCCTTGAAACCTTTGCTCTTGGGCCAAAAGGTACCTCAATGGCGACGCTCCATGTACTACCACTATTACGAATATCCTGGTGCTCACATGGTTCATCGCCATTACGGAGTCCGCACGGAGCGATATAAATTGATTTATTTCTACGGTATCAACGAATGGGAACTATACGACCTGCAACGCGATCCACACGAAATGCACAATGTGTATCACGATCCTCAGTACGCACAAGTGGTGGCCGACTTGAAAAGGGAGCTAGAACGATTAAGAGAGCACTATCAAGTCACACCGGACCCTTTTCCTTATCCCCGAAGAAAAGCCAAGGACTGATGAATGGAAGTTCAAGAAATTCGTGATTAACTAGAATCTGAAACGAGCTTAATCTGATGTTGAGAAGTTGATCTCCGCAGATTCTTTTTCCCTTTAGAAGCGGCGCAGTCGGTGAGGAAATGCAGGGCCAGGGACGATCTCGTGTGGCGGTATTGGTGGCCGGGGGGCGGCCTTCGGTGGCTCGCCGAGCTGCCCAACTTCGTCCCGAGCTTCAACGCCATGTGGAAGTTGTCCTCTGGGACGAATCGCTCACGGCCCAGCTTGAGTGTGTGGAAGCAGAACTTGTGATCGTGTTTGGCGGGGACGGGGCGATTTTGCGGGCGGCGCGACTCATGGGAAAACATCAACGCCCCGTGCTGGGAGTAAATCTGGGCAGCTTGGGCTTCCTGGCCGATGTCAAGCCCGAGGAATTGTTTGATGTGCTGCCTCAGGTGCTAGGAGGTCGGGCTCGGGTGGTAGAGCACCTGATGTTTTGCGCCACCGTTTGGCGCAAGGGTCAGCAGGTGGCTCAAGCTCTCGGGCTGAACGAAACCGCCGTACTGGCCGGCCCTCCGTTTGCCATCCTGGAAGTGGAGCTTTATGTGGACGGGCAAATGGTCACCACTTACCACTGCGACGGGTTGATCGTGTCCACTCCGGTTGGTTCCACGGCTCACAGTCTTTCGGCCGGAGGGCCCATCTTACGCAAAGACATCCAGGCGTTTGTCATCTGTCCGATCAGTCCTCACACGCTCACGGTGCGTCCGGTGGTGGACTCGGCCCAGCGCACCTACGAAATGGTCGTCCCTCACCCCAATCCCGGCACTGCTGTAGTGGTGGACGGCCAGGTGCTGGCCACCTTGGAAGCCGGAGACCGGATCCGAGTGCAACGGGCCCCTGAGAGCTTCAAGCTAGTGGAAGTGCCCGGGCACAACTACTACCGCACCCTGCGCGAAAAACTCCAATGGAGCGGCAAGCTCCATCGGAGCTAGAAGCGGCTGGCGGGGAAAGCATACTACTGTTGCTCAGAGGGCTGCTGTTGGGACTGTTGCTGCTGGGAAGCCTGAGCTGCGGCCGGTTCTTGGGGCGTTTCTTGCTCAGACTCCTGTTGAGCCGAAGCGGTGGGCTTTTGTTCTTCAGGCTCGGGCGCGGTTTCAAAGGTGGGGGCTTCGGGCTTCTGGGGCTCGCGGTCCCGGGTGCCAACGAACTCCAATATGGCCCGAGGTCCTGCATCCCCCAAGCGAGGCTTGGCCAATCGGACCACCCGGGTATAGCCGCCGGGTCGGTCCATATACCGGGGTGCAATCTCATCAAACAGCACGGCCGTGGCGCGCTTGGCTTGCTGATTGCCTCCCAAGAGAGCCACCACTCGGCGTCGGAGGGCCACGGCAGGGGCAATGGCCTGGTTCCACTTTTGCCATCCGTCGCCGTTGCGCCAGGAGCGCCAGGCGTCGGTGTCCCGCTCGGCATCGGTGGCGTAGGCTTCGGCTTGTTCTTCAATTTCCAGGGCCCGACAAGCCAGACGCACACACCGCTCCACTAGCCGACGCACCTCCTTGGCCTTGGCCACAGTGGTGATGATCCGCCCAGGCACCTTGGGCTTACCAGGCTCACCTTCCTCGTAATAGTCTTCGGTCAGGATGAGACTACAGGCCATGTTGCGCAGCATGGCCCGAAGATGCTTGGGCGAGCGTCCCAGCTTGCGTCCTTTTCGGCGGTGGCGCATGGTGGGCATTCCCTCATCAAGCGGACTACACTCCTGCGGCACTGGGCAGCTTCATCCCCAGGTGGAGTCCCAATTGAGCCAGTTTGGTTTCCACTTCGCGCAAGGTGGTTTCGCCGAAGTTTCTCAGTTCCAGCAGTTGATCGGGGGTGCGCTGCACCAGTTCACGCACGGTGGTGATGTTTTCTCCTTCCAGGCAATTGGTAGCTCGGGCCGAAAGTTTCAAATCGGCCAGAGTCATGTTGAGCTTTTGCTCCAGCTCGGGATCCAGACCGCTGGGGGAGAGGGCCCTGGGCTGGGAGTGGACATATTCGCCCAGCTCGGTGTACTGCACGAAGGGGTTCAGGTGCTTGCGCAAGATCTTGGCCGCTTCCACCAAGGCCGACTCGGGCGTGACCGACCCATCGGTCCATATCTCCAAAATCAGCCGATCATAGTTGGTCTTCTGTCCCACCCGGGTGTCTTCTACATCGTAGCGTACCCGAACCACCGGCGTGAACACGGCATCAATAGGGATGATCCCGATTTCGCTCACATTGGGCGAGTGTTCCGAGGCCGGCACATATCCTCGGCCGTTCTCCACCACCATTTCCATTTCAAACGACACATCTTCGGTCAATGTGGCAATCACATGGTCTTTGTTGATCACCTCTACGGTGTCATCGGTTTCAATGTCGGCGGCGGTGACCAGACCTCGGGTGTTTTTTTCAATGCGGATGACTTTGGTGTCGTCGGTGTATTTGCGAAGCACCAGGGATTTGACATTCAGCACAATGTCGGTCACATCTTCCACTACGCCGGGCAGGGACTGGAACTCGTGCTGCACGCCTTTGATGCTGATCTGGGTAACCGCCGTACCTTCGATGCTGGACAGGAGGATACGTCGGAGGGAGTTTCCGATGGTGGTTCCAAATCCGCGTTCAAACGGCTCGGCGATGAACTTGCCATAAGTTCGGGTGAGAGTTTCGCGTTCGCAGGTCACCTGGCTGGGGAGTTCCAATCCTCGCCAACGGATCCGCATGGGACATCCTCCCTGGCAGGGGGAACAGGAGTGTAGGGGGACCCAAAGGGCCGGGCAACCGACCACGGCCCACTATCGGGAGCACAACTCCACAATCAACTGGGGTTGCACCGGCAGCGAGACTTCTTCCGGCAGGGGTGGACGTCCAAAGTGTCCCTCGGGCACATCGCCATCCACCCGGGTCAGAAAGTTCGGCACCTCCCGCTGCACTTCCTGAAGGTTACGGCGGACGATTTCCAGGCTTTTGGGTCGGTTTTTCACGCTGACCACATCTCCAGGACGCAGCAAATAGCTGGGGATGGTGACCCGACGCCCGTTGACCGTGATGTGCCCATGCACAATCATCTGCCGCGCTTGGCGGCGACTGAGGGCAAATCCCAAGCGGCAGACCACATTATCCAGCCGGCTTTCCAAAAGCTGCATAAGCCGCTCGCCGGTGTTGCCTCGGGAACGCTCCGCCATGGCAAAGTAGCGCCGGAACTGACGCTCCAGCACCCCATAAAACCGCTTCACCTTTTGCTTTTCCCGAAGGTGAATGGCATAGTCGGTCAGTTTACCCCGGCGCAAGCCGTGCATTCCCGGGGGAATGTTGCGCCGTTCCAGGGCGCATTTAGGGGTATCGCATCGGGTTCCCTTGAGGAACAGCTTCATGCGTTCCCGACGACATAACTTGCAAACCGGTCCAGTGTAGCGTGCCATGGTTCAGGGAGTTTGGCAAAAGAGGGAAAAACCAAGGGGGCTAGACGCGTCGTCTTTTCCGGGGACGACAACCGTTGTGGGGCAAGGGGGTGACATCTTCAATGGACTTGATGGTCATTCCGGCGGCTTCCAAGGCCGTAATGGCGCTTTCGCGGCCCGAGCCGGGACCTTTGACCTTCACTTCCAGCTCTTTGACGCCAAATCGGGCAGCCTTTTCGGCAGCTTGCTGAGCTGCGCACTGGCCAGCAAACGGGGTGCTTTTGCGGCTCCCTTTAAATCCGCAGGTGCCGGCGCTGGCCCAGCAAAGCACCTCGCCTTTGTGGTCCGTGATGGTGACGATCGTGTTGTTAAATGTGGCTTTGATATGGGCGATGGCCGAAGTGACGGTGCGACGAACCTTGCGCTTGCCTCGTGCTTTGGCCATGGTGGTTCCGTTCTCCTGGGTTGGGGAACACTAGTGCCGCAGGTCCTTGACGCCCTTTTTGCCGGCCACGGTTTTTCGGGGACCTTTTCGGGTTCGGGCGTTAGTCCGGGTGCGTTGGCCCCGCACCGGAAGGCCCTTGCGGTGGCGGATCCCCCGGTAGCAACCGATGTCCTTCAGTCGGGCGATGTTTTGGGCCACTTGGCGACGCAATTGACCCTCCACCACATATTCCTTGTCCAGCAAGGTGGCCAGTCGGCCCAGCTCCTCCTCGTTCAGGTCTTTGGCCCGACGCTGCGGATCCACCTTGGCTTTCCAGCACAGCTCTCGGGCGATGTACGGACCCACTCCGTAAATGTAAGTCAGCGAAATCCAAGTCGGCTTGTCGTTGGGAATATCCACACCCAGCAAACGCGGCATAACTTCTCTCCTGCCAGAAGACCGACGCAGATGGCGTGGAACCAGCAAGTATAAGCCATCTGCCTTTTGTGTACAATGCCCTACCCTTGGCGTTGTTTGTGGCGTGGGTTCTTTTTGCAAATCACATACACCACGCCGCGACGCTTGACGATTTTACAATGGTCGCAAATCTTTTTAACACTTGCGCGTACTTTCATCAGTATGCCCTTTGCTGCAAAAAGGAACGCTACAAAGCCAATTATTTTAACACCTTGGCCCCTTTTCCGACAAGGGCTTGCCGAACCACCGGGGGACTGAGAGTGACCCCCGAAGAAGCTTGCCGAAGAAACCGCTGATGGGCAAGTACCCAGTGGCCCAACCAGCGGCGAAACTGTCGGCACAACTGAGCATGATGAGCAGCCAAGTCGTGCTCTTCCCAGGGATCGGCATCCAGGTCGTAAAGTTCCTCCTGCCCCTGTTCCACCCAGTAGTGGTATTTCCACCGCCCCCAGCGAAGCCCCAACACGGCGTAGTTGCTCACGGTGAGCATTAGCGCGGGGCGATTTTGCAAATCCGGGACCAACAAACTGGTCCCTTGCCATCCAGAAGGCACTTCCAACCCCAAGAGATGGAGAATCGTGGGAGCCAAATCCACCTGAGAGCGGACCTGCCGGACCACCCGAGGCCGGAAGTGTTTCAGCCCCGGGTACAGAAGCGCCAGCGGAATCCGCACATTGGGCTCGTAGAGGGCAAAATGGTGCTCTCGCTGATCGTGCTGGCCGAAGGATTCTCCGTGATCGGACGAAATTACCACCAAAGTTTCCTCCAACAACCCCAACTCCTCCAGCCGGACCAAAAACCACTCCAGCAATTCGTCGGTCGCTCGGATGGCATTGAGATACTGCTGAAGCTCCTCATCCTGAACCGGAAAGCGGACCTGCTGCCGGGGGGAAGCATAAGGGTGGTGGGTTTGGATGGTGTAGGCCAAGGCGAAAGTGCGTTGGGAGGTGTGCCGGGCCAGCCACTGGAGGAGTGCTTCAAACATGGCCCGATCCGAAGTGCCCCAGGAGTTGATCCGCGGTCCGGGCAAGCAGGAAGCGTCCAGAAGCTGCCCCACCCCGGCACGGCGCAAAAACCGGTCCCGCTCTCGCCAGCTCCAGTAGCCGGAGTGGGCAAAGCACACCTGCCATCCCTGGCGGCGTAGAAGTTGGGGAAGCAAGGACACGCCCGCAGGAGGATTTTGTACCAACAAGTGCCAATCCGGTCGCGGATAAGTGCCAGAGCAGAGCGTCCACAGGCTTTTGCAACTGTAAGGGGCTGTGACATAAAAATTGCGAAACACCACCCCTTGGCGTCGGATGCGTTGGGCCACCAGGGGCATGGTTTTCCACTTCCCCCCGGCCCAACTCACATACTCCGCTCCCACCGACTCCATCCAGACCACCACCACATGCCTTGGAGGACGATAGCCGGGCAGAAGGCGAGCCACAGGGGGCAGAGTCTCTGGCGGTTGGAAAAGCTCAGCGTCCTCCCTCTGTTGCGATGGATTATTCAAGGGAGCAAAAGGATCGTGTCCTCGCCACCGATCCCAACAAGAGCGCAGCAGGACCCAATGAGGGGACCGGGCCAGACGGTTTTCCCAGATACGAGGGGTGGGCCACCGGTGTTGCACATATTGGGCGGCAGCCTGGTCCAGCGGGATCCACAAGGCCCAAGCTCCCATCACGACGCCCAGAGCCGCTTGGAAGCTCCAAGCTTGGGCCAGCCGCTTGGCTGCCGCTTGGCTTGCCCACACTGCTCCCACCGGTACGGCCAAGGCCAGCCCAACTTGGCCCCAGCTCAAATACGGTTCCACCGACGACCACAGCAAGTCCCAGCGACCCACCAAAAAAAGCACCCGAATGTTAAACGGCTGCAAAGTGACCCGAAACAGCGCCCCGCTGACCACCGCGTAAAGCAGGGCCAAGGCAAACGCGGCGCGCAGTGCCGCCATTGCCACAGGCAGCAGTCGTGGAAAAGTTTGCGCGACAGTCCACAGCATGGCCCAACCCACCAGGATCATCAGCAGGGCAAATCCCAGATCATCCGCAGCCACGACGAACAATCGGCCCAGCCAGCGAAGCAGAGTGCCAGGCTGGAGTCCTTGCCAAGGCAGGAGTGTGGCCTTGACGGCCAGCCCCACTCCGGCCAGAGCGGTTCCCAACAGCGCCCCTTCCCACATCCAGACGGCCGGATTTTGTCGGGACCGGAACGAGCAGCTTTGGGGAAAAACCGGTGAGTTCATCGGGCCTCCTGTCGGCAGAATCACAAGCGGTTTTGAAGCCCGACAATGGTAGGCAAATCCCCCCTGGAGAGCCAGCTTGGAAAAGGGACTCTGCTAGCGGTGCTAGTGTCCCGGTCAAACCTCCCCTGGCCTTCCTTTCCCCTGCCGACTATAAATCCCTTTCCGGAAAAGGGGTCTTCAAACTCTCCATGTAGCACAAAGGCCATGTTCGGTTGGCTTTGGAAAAAACGCCTGCTGCAAAAAGCTTCTCCCCCGGAGGAACCGGAACTTGAGACTCCCGTAACTTCGGAACCCGAGCCAGAGCCGATCCGCATTCCCGGCCCTGGGCCGGAGTTTGATCAAAGCAAGGGTTTGTTTGTCATCGGCTCGGCCAGAAGCGGAACCACTGTGGCCTGCAAAGTGCTCAACCTTTCCCCTGAGGTGTATTTGCTAGAAGAAGCCAATTTTTATTCCTCGGGCGATGATCCTCAGTTTTGTAGTCACTTCAACCAGCGTCACCTTCAGTGGGGAAGTCATCGCGGCAAAGCTACTTATGTTCCCCTGTTCTCTGGCCGAGATCACACGGCTTGGGAGTTGTTGAAGTTTTTAGCACAGCATTATCGTTATGTGGGCGAGAAAGTGGCTATGGGACCGTGGATAGATTGGGACGGTCCCTTGTTGGAGTTTCATGCCGCGCACTTCTTCTTTTCCCAATATGTGCTGACCGTCCGCCGTCCGGACGAAACGGTCTGGTCCATGTGGAAGAAGTTTCGCAAGGACGGGGATCCTATATGGCACTACCTGCGGTGCTGGTTGGCGGCGTTTCGGGTGGTGGCAGAGTTTTGCAGCACCTTTCCAAACACTCGGATTGTGCTGCATGAACGGATCAGCCGCGAGAGCATGGAACATCTGGCCCGATTGCTGGGTCTGAAAGTAAAGATCTTTCCCAAGGTGGTGCTACCCATTCAAGCCCAAGCGTCGGCCATTCCTGACACGGCGTTGAAAGAAGCTAAACTTCCCGAGCCACTTCAGCCCCTGCACCCGTGGCTGAAAGAAGCCCACTTTTTCTACCACGGGTTGCAATTGGTCATCAACGAGGACTTTTCCTACGCGGGAGAATATGCTCCGGGCATCTGGTTCCGAGATTTGGTCAGAAAAACCAAGGCTATTGAAGATCGTCTGGTGGAACACTTCCAAGCCCAGTCCACGGAGAACGCGAAGGCCGCTTAGGGCTATCCGCTCGGGGGAATCACGCGGCCCCCTTCTTCCCCAAACGCCAAGGTGGTCACTTGGCCAGGGTCACGAATCGGTGGGGGAAGAAACTGAGGACCACGCCCTTGTTCCGGTTGAGGGTTTTTCAGGGGAGGTGGGGCCCCCTCCTCGCCCAAGGCAAAGGTGGTCACTCCGCCTTCCTCGCCCAAACGACGCGTGGTGGGGACCGGACCTCCTTCTTCGCCCAGTGCCAAAGTGGTGGGCTGGGGTTGAAACCACCGAACTCGGGCGGTTTGGGGATGAGACTTGATCACCTGCAACACCTCTTGCAAGCCCATCCCCATGGGCAGACGAATCACCACGAATCCAGGACGCTGTTCCCACTGTTGCAACTCCAATCCCCGACGCACCCAGGAGGACAACTGCTCCTCCCACTGCTGAAGCACCTTTTGGGTGGGCAAGTAGGTGCCTTCCGGAGCGCGGCGGAAGCTGTTGGGCACCAGCTCTACCAGCAACAAAGGGACTCCCCGCGGCCGAGGGCCCGGATCAGGCTTGAGCTTTTCGGTCAGTCGGACCACCTGGGCCACCTCGGGCTGGGTGGCCAGTTTTTGGGCCTGAGCAGGCTCCAGCCAAGCCAAAAATCCGGCCTGAGGCGGCCCTTGAGGCTGAGCAAGTGGAAAGTAAGGTCCCCACACCCCCAACTGCTGACGCCGCCCAGGCCCAAAGCGTCGCAAATCCCGGGGCACTACCACATAAGCCGCCCAACTTTTCGCCCCTGGAGAGCGCTGTTGGGCCCAAAGGGGCAACTGGGGCCAAAGACTCGCTCCAGCTCCAAGACCCCAGGCCGCCACTTGCAACAAGTGGCGACGATCCCAACCTTCCTTCTCAGAACCCGGCAATATCCCGCCAAACGGATGTTGCATTGGTTTTGGCTCCAGGGTGGGTTAAGTTGAGCAAGTGTCCTTGGGGCAATCCCCTTGGGGTGCAAGCAACTGCAATGACCGTACTCATTTTAACTGATCCGGGCGACGAACATGCCCAGCACATGGCCTCTTATCTTCGGACGCAGGGTGCCCGAGTAAAGTTCCTCCACTGCGAGGACTTCCCCCATCGGCTCCAAGTGGTGCTGCGTCCGGAGCCTTGGGAGGGCTTTTTCGTTTTTCCGGATGGGGAGCAAGTGGGCTTTGAGCAGGTGGAGGCGGTGTACTGGCGCACCTTGGGCCAGTTTCCTCCGGCTGCGCTTCCCGATCCGGAACAAGCCCTCATTGCCCACAACGACACCCGAAGCCTGTTTGAATCGCTCCTGATGGAACTTCGGTGCCGTTGGGTCAATGGGTGGCAAGCCTTTGAGCTTCACCAGCGCAAGCCGGCGGCCTTGGCTCGGGTAGCCCGGCTGGGCGTGCCGGTCCCTGCCACTTTGATCGGCAACCATGCCCCCTCAGTTGTGCAATTTGCCCAACAGCACCCCCAAGTGGTGTTCAAACCGGTCCAAGGGGGAGCCTTCGCCGAGCGCTTGCGCCCGGATCACCTCCAGGAAGAAAACCTCCGCAGTCTCACCTACGCTCCCGTCACGCTCCAGGAAGAAGTGCCGGGGGAAAATGTTCGGGTGTTTGTGGCGGGCAAGCGGGTGATGGCCTGCCGCATTCTGGCCCATTCGCTGGACTACCGCGAAGACCCCGACCCGAAAATCCTCCCCCTGGAGCTTTCCCCCCAACAGCGCCAGCAGTGCTTGCAGGTGGCCCAGACCCTGCATCTGCTCTGGACCGGCATGGACTTTCGCCTCCGGCCCGATGGAACGCTGGTGTTTCTGGAAGCCAATCCCAGCCCAATGTTTCTAGGCTTTGAGCAACGCAGCGGTCTGCCGCTGACGGAAGCGTTGGGAGCGTTGTTGTTGGGCAAGGAATAACTCCATCGGGCCAGAAAAGCCCAAAATCGGTATTTCCCCTGCTCCCCTGGGGTGATAGCATTTGCAGCAAGCATCCTGGCCCCAGGTCCCGGGAAACATTGCTCCCGGTGTGCCTGTCCTTGGCGGAGTGTTCAGCTACAATAGTGAAAAGGGCCCAGCGGTCGGGCCCCGTCCCTAACCCACAACAAGTGTCCATGAATCCCCAGGAAATCCTGCGACTGGTTGATACGATCCATCGGGAACGCCATGTTCCGCGCGAAGTGGTGTTTGAAAGCGTGGAACAGGCGCTGCGTTCCGCGCTGCGCAAACACTTCTCGGACGAGTCGGCCCTGAGCATCCACATTGACCGCCGCGACGGCACCTTGCAGGTCAGCTATCAGGACCGGTCCCTCTCGCCTGAGGAAGTGGAAGACCTGGTCGGGCGAATCGGCGCTCAGGTGGCCCGACAAGTCATCATTCAAAAAATTCGTGAAGCCGAGTGCGACACATTATATAACGAGTATTTAGCGGAGCGAGGACAGTTGGTCAGCGGGATCATCCAGCGTTACGACGGCGGGATGGCCACCGTAGCGCTGAATGATGCCGAAGCTATCCTCCCCCGCAGCGAACAAATCCCCGGCGAAGAACTGCATGTGAACAAGCGGATTCGGGCAACGGTGTACGATGTGCAGAAGAAGAAAGGTCGGGTTAAAATTGTGCTGAGCCGCACCCGACCCGAATTGGTTCAACGCCTGTTTGAGCAAGAAGTGCCCGAAATCGCCGACGGAATCATTGAAATCAAAGCCATTGCCCGGGAACCCGGCTCCCGAACCAAAGTGGCCGTGGCCACCAGCGACCCTCGGGTGGATTGCGTGGGAGCGTGTGTGGGAGTGCGCGGCAACCGCATCAAAACTATCGGCGACGAGCTGAACAACGAACGCATTGATGTCATCCCTTGGAGCGACGACCTGGATCAACTGATCCGCAATGCCTTGCAACCGGCTGAAGTGGAAGATGTGATGCTTTGTCCCAAGCTGGGTCGGGCCATCGTGCTGGTGCCCGATGACCAGCTTTCATTGGCCATCGGGCGACGCGGACAAAATGTTCGCTTGGCCAGCAAACTGACCGGCTGGGACATTGACATCATGACCCGTGAGGAGTTGGACGAAGCCATTGAGCGAGCCATTCAGGCCTTCAGCAGCATTGAAGGAATCAGTGATGAACTGAGCGAAGCCTTAGTCGGCGAGGGATTTCTTTCCTACGACGATTTGGCGGTTATAGAAACGGAGGATTTGATGGAACTGGGGGGCTTGAGTGCCGAACAGGTGGAGGCGATCCGCCAAGAGGCGGAGCGCCGGGCGGAGGAAGCCGAGCAAGGGGAGTCGGTTCCGGAGTCCTCACATGCCGAAACCTCTGCCGAATCGGCCCCTGCCTCACCCTCCCCGGAATCACAATCTGCCCACAACCAGCAGGAATCCCCTGCTGATTCCAGCTCCGCTTCCGGCTCGCAGGAGCCGGAAGGAAGCAACCCCGGAGCCGGCGAGGAGAAACCGACCCAATCTCCCCCCTCCCCCTCGGAACCCACCGCTTCGGCTCCTCCCCCTTCGGCTGTGTCCGAGGGTGGGACGCCGAGCCAATAGTGCAGGGTTCTGGTAAGCCCGATCCGCGTGGCTCCTTGCTGCCGTGGTGGGGTTCCCAGGGTGGGGGAGTGGCCCCTGAGGTGAGTGCATCCCCTTAAGAGGAGGAGAAGTTTGTCGAAGCGGATTTACCAACTTGCCAAAGAGCTGAACCTGGAAAACAAGTACCTGTTGGAAATCTGCTCCAAGGTGGGCATCCAGGGCAAACGCTCGGCGCTGTCTAGTCTCAGCGACGAGGAGGTGGCCAAGGTGCGCGCGTATTTGGAGAATGTGGTCACTCGCAGCACTTCGGCCCCACCGCCCATGCCTTCCGGAAAGACTGGCAAGGTGAAAGTGCTTCCGTCGCGTGGGCCATCCAAGCCCAGTGCCCAACCAGCCCCCACCCAACCGGCCTCTCCGTCCAGCTCCGAATCTGCTTCGCCAAGCCCTCCCGCACCCGAGGCCCCTTCCAAGCCAGCCAAGCCGGCTGCTCCTGCCACCCCTGGTTCTCAGTCGCCCACGCCTCCCTTGGCCGCCGTCATGCCAGGGAGCAAAGTCCGCACCCTCAAACCCAAAACCGAAAAGCAACCTCCCGAAGAAGGCAAGGAAAAACCCAAGAGCCGTTCCAAATCCCCGCGGCCTTTCATTCGGGTGGCTTTGCCCAAAGCCAAGCAACCTCAACTTCAGCCCAAGAAAAAAGAAGAACCGCCGGCGGTCAAACCCATCGTGTCGTTGCCGCCGGATGCGATTCGGGCGGCCAAGGAAGGTTCCGCCACGGCTTTGAAGGACCATGTGCGCAAGCTCAAAAAAGAACAAGAAGCCCGAACCAAACCGACCGTCTCAGGCCGCGTGAAAACCAAGCCCGAAAAATTTGACGAAGACGAAGAAGAACTGCGCAAGCGACGCGGCCCCATCTCCCGAAAAGAACGAGGCCAACGCCGCCGCGAAAGAGAAAAAGCCAAAAAAATCCAGGCCCTGGAAACCGAAGAAGAAACCGAAACTCCCCGCATGGCTCCGCGCACTTTGCGTCGTACCGGAGCCAACACCGCCGCTCCCCGAAAGAACAAAGTCGTGGTGGAACTCCCCTGCACCGTGCGTAGTTTCTCTGAGGCCGTGGGCGTGCCCGCGGCAAAAGTCCTCCTGACCCTCATGAAGCTAGGTCAACGCCTGACCATTAACAACAACCTCGATCCCGACCTGGCGGAACTAGTAGCTGCCGAGTTGGGAATTGATGCCGAACTGCGACGCGAAGTCCCTCTGGAAGAAGAAATCCTGGCTCCCTTCAAGCAAGAACCCGATCCCGACTCCCTCCAACCTCGCCCGCCAGTAATCACCTTCCTGGGACATGTGGACCACGGGAAAACCTCTCTCCTGGACCGCATCATCGGCACAGAAGTTGTCAAAACCGAAGCCGGTGGGATCACACAGCACATTCGGGCCTATCAGGTGCACAAGGACGGGCAGGCCATCACTTTTATTGACACCCCTGGCCATGAGGCTTTCACTGCCATGAGGGCCCGAGGGGCCAATGTGACCGACATCGTAGTGCTGGTCGTTGCGGCCGATGATGGTGTGATGCCCCAAACCGAAGAAGCCATCGCCCATGCCAAAGCAGCCGGAGTGCCCATCGTCGTGGCACTGAACAAAATTGATCTGCCAGGAGTGAATGTGGACCGATGCTTGCAACAACTGGCTGCTCACGAACTGCTACCCAGCCAATGGGGTGGGGATACCGAAGTGGTGCTCACCAGCGCCCTGACCGGCGAAGGCATCGATCAGCTCCTGGAAACCCTCCTGACGCTGGCTGAGCTGCATGAGCTGAAAGCCCCCTATGAAGGACCCACTTGCGGCACTTGCCTGGAAGCCCAACGCCACGAAGGACTGGGCGTGGTGGCCAAGTTCCTGGTACAACGCGGCACGCTGCGCCCGGGAGATGTGGTGCTTTGTGGGGGTGCCTACGGGCGGATTCGAGCTCTGCGGGACACTTTGCATCCGCAAAAAACTCACGATCGGGCCACTCCCTCCATGCCCGTGGATGTCATCGGGCTGCAAGAAGTGCCCGAGGCCGGAGAAGCCTTCTACATCCTGGATGACATCTCCGTAGCACGCGACATCGCCGAAGAACGCCAGCGACGACAACGCGAACAATCCACCACTGTGCTCAGCGCCAAGCCCTCCCTGGAACGGCTTCAGGAGTTCCTGGCCGCCCAAAGCGGAGAGACGAAGACCCTGAACTTGATCGTTCGGGCCGACACCCGAGGCTCCATCGAAGCCATCCTCAAGGAAATTTCCAAACTGGAGCATCCGGAGGTGCAGGTGAAGGTAATTCAGGCGTTGGTGGGCGGGATCACCGAAGGAGATGTCCATCTGGCCGACGCTTGCGACGCTTTGATCGTGGGCTTCAATGTCGCTCCGGACGAAAAAGCCCGATCGCTGGCCAAAGCCCGAGGCGTGCAAATCCGACGCTACAGCGTCATCTACAACCTCACCGACGACCTTCGTGCCGCCTTGGAAGGCATGCTCCAGCCGGAAGTGCAAGAGCGCGAGTTGGGCCGAGCCATGGTGCTGCGCGTGTTCCGCATCAGCAAAGTGGGCAATGTAGCCGGGTGTCGTGTGCTGGCTGGGGTGATCCGACGCGACCCCAGCGTGAAAGTCCGCGTCATTCGGGCCGGAACCGTTATCGGGGAGTACGGCATAGAAAGCCTCCGACGCGAAAAAGACGATGTTCGGGAAGTGCGACAAGGAATGGAATGCGGCCTGAAACTGGCCAACTTCAACGATGTCAAAGAAGGCGATGTCCTGGAAGCCTACACCATAGAGCAAGTCTCCCGTTCTCTGGAAACGGCCACGGTGGAAAGCTGATCCACGCTAAGCTCTGGGAATCATGGCTCGGGTGCTGATCTATGAGCACATATTGGGGGGAGGTCTTTTTACCCATCGGGCCCAAGAAACCCTGGCCTTGATGCTGGAAGCTTGGGCCATGCTCCAGGCGGTGGTGGAAGATTTTGCGGCCCTGCCGGACACGGAGGTGGAGTTTCTTTGGGACCGGAATGTGCCCCGATCTCCTCCTTGCCCCGGACCGAATGCCCAGCCGTTGGAAATCGCCTCTCCGGAAGAATCGCTTCAGGTGCTGGTGTGTCGGGCCCGGAGTGCCGATGCCGTGTTGATCATCGCCCCGGAGATCGGTTCGGCGCTGGAGAAACTCGTGCAACAAGTGGAGGGCCTGGGAACTCTTTTGCTTGGCCCTCCGGCAAGCATGATTCGGGTGGCTTCGGACAAACAGGCCACGGCTTTGCATCTGGAGCAAGCCGGCGTGCGCGTGCCGCCTGGCCAAGTGCTTCAGCCCGGAGAGCCACTGCCAGAAAAGTTCCCCCTGCCTGCGGTGCTCAAACCGCTGGATGGAGCTGGGGCGTTGGGTATTCGCCGGGTGAGCGATCGGGACTGGGTTCCCTCGGTGGTTCAGGCTCCCCTGCGTCTGGAACCGTGGCTGGAAGGGACCGCTGCCAGCGTGGCGATTTTGTCCGGAGGTGCTGAGCCGGTTCTGTGCCCGCCCTGTGGGCAGACGATCCGTTGGAACCACTCGGCCCATTATGAAGGTGGCTACTACCCCTTGCCCCAGCCGCTGGGGCAACGCGCCTGGCAGTTGGCTTCCCAAGTGGCTGAAGCGTTCCCTCAGGCCCGAGGCTACTGGGGCGTGGACCTGCTCTTGGGCACCGACCCCGAAGGCTCGCAAGACTATGTGGTGGAAGTCAACCCTCGGCTGACCACTTCGTATGTGGTGCTTCGGGAAGCGTGCCGAGGCTCGCTGGCTCAGGCCATATGGGATGCGGCGTTGGGCCGTCCGGCGCAGGTGGAGTTTGATTCCCAAGCGAGGTGCTTCACCTCCCAAGGGCTTGTCGTGCCCGGCTAGATTTTCCAGAAAACACCTCGCCGGCTCAGGCTCACCTCCGGTCCAGCTCTCCGCACTGGGCCCGATGACGAAGCAAATGATCCGCCAGCACCAAGGCGACCATGGCTTCGGCCATAGGCACAAATCGGGGCAACAGGCACGGATCGTGCCGTCCGTGGGTGCTGACGGTGGTAGGTTGGCCTTCTCGGGTGACGGTGGGTTGGGGCTGAGGCAGACTGCTGGTGGGCTTGACCGCAGCACGCAAAATCAAAGGCATCCCCGAAGTTATCCCGCCCAACATCCCCCCGTGCCGGTTGCTGGCTGTGGCGATCCGCACACCTTGCTCGGGGTCTTGGAGAGCGACGAACGGGTCGTTGTTCTGGCTTCCTCGGAGCGTGGCGCAGCCAAAGCCCACGCCATACTCCACTCCCAACACGGCCGGGAGGCTGAACAGAGCCTTGGCCAGATCGGCTTTGATTTTGTCAAACACCGGCTCGCCCAGTCCGGGCGGAACCCCAGTGGCCACAATCTGAGCCACACCGCCGATGGAGTCCTGTTGCTTGCGCACTTGCTGGATCAGCTCCATCATGGCCCGTGCCGCTTGATGGTCTGGGCAGCGAACCGGATTGGGCGACCCGTCGGGGAAAAAC
Source organism: Planctomycetota bacterium (assembly GCA_024279285.1). Classification (GTDB taxonomy): domain Bacteria; phylum Planctomycetota; class Planctomycetia; order Pirellulales; family S012-138; genus S012-138. Next base: position 6,354 of record JAJRRR010000112.1, on the reverse strand, counting down.
TCCACTTGTTCCAGGGTGACTTTTTCCGGCTCGGGGATTTGGGCCACGACCGATCCGACCTGGACCACATAGCCCAGCACTTGAGCCCCGCAGAGGTGTTTGAGGACCAGTTTGGCCACGGCTCCTGCAGCCACTCGGGCCACGGTTTCCCGAGCACTGGCTCGCCCTCCGCCCCGATAGTCCCGAAACCCATACTTGGCATCGTAAGTGTAATCCGCATGCCCCGGGCGATAGACCTCTTTGATCGCCTCGTAGTCCTTGGAGCGCTGATCTTGATTGCGAATCAGGATGGCCAGAGGGGTGCCGGTGGTGCGTCCTTCAAACACTCCTGAGAGGACCTCTGGCTCGTCGGCTTCATGGCGTTGGGTAACCAGGGAACTCTGGCCCGGCCGACGCCGACGCAACTCCTGGCGCAAAAACTCCACATCTAACGGAATCCCTGGGGGAACTCCGTCTAGGATCACCACATTGGCCGGCCCGTGGCTCTCCCCAGCCGTGGTAATCCGAAACAGCAGCCCAAAACTGTTGCCCGGCATACCGCCGATTATAGACCACAAATAGCAGCGAACCCAGGGAGCTTCCGCCGCGTGTGCTACTGCCAGGGCCAAGTGCCTCGCACCCAGGCCCAGGCCAGATAACACAACACGGGCACTCCGAAAAACACCACCAGATAGGTGAACAGGGTGGTCCAGCTTCGGCGAGGCCAGCGAACCATGGGGCCATGGCTCCTGAGTTGGGACTACAGAACCCCTTTGGTGCTGGGCACTCCAGGGCAGCGAGGGTCCAAGGCCACCGCCATGCGCAGTGCTCGGGCAGTGGCTTTGAACACCGCCTCGGCAATGTGATGGCTGTTGCGCCCGTGGTGCACGATCAGGTGCAGGTTGAAGCGTCCCCAGGTGCTCACCGCGTGCCAGAAGTCCTCCACCAGTTGGGCATCAAATTGGCCGATTTTTTCCGTGGGAAATTGAACCTGGAAGACCAAAAAAGGCCGTCCGCTCAGGTCCACTGCCGCCGTGCACAGCACTTCTTCCATTGGAAGCACTGCGTGGCCGTAGCGTGCGATGCCCTCCTTCTGGCCCAGGGCCTGAAGCAACGCCTGACCCAAGCAAATACCTACATCCTCAACCGTGTGGTGCTGATCCACATGCAGATCACCTTGGGCTTGCACCTGGAGGTTGAAGGCGGCATGTCGGGCCAGCAGATGGAGCATGTGATCCAGGAAGCCCACGCCAGTGCTGCCTTGAAACTCCCCTTGGCCGTCCAGGTTCAATTCCAGGCGGACTTGGGTTTCTGAGGTGGAGCGTTCTACAGTGGCAGTTCGCATGAGGGTCTCCGTTAAGGTCGGGCTTGTACGCGCAGGTTGTCAAAGTCCACTCGGCCCACGGCCCCAAACAACCCAATGCCCACAACCATGTGCACGGCCTCTTGGGGCACTTTGATCGTAAAGCGGAATCGCCTCCAAGGGGAAGAGCCTCGCCAGGCACCCAGGATCTCCTGACCCACCTGGGCCCGATCCCGATCAAAAAACAACACCAACACCACGGCTCGCTCTTGATGCTCTGGGCGAGGACTTACTTGATGCAAGCGTACCTGTCCGGAGATTTGCACCCGACGCACCCGGCGTCCGTCAATGGGGCAGGCTTGCAGAGCCTGGGACATTCTCCCGCGCTGGGTGTTGCGAAACGCGACATAGTGCTTCCCTTGCGGGGCCGGATCGTCGGCGCTGCCTTGCACCACAGTGCACTGCCGCTGATAGTACCACACATGGAGTCGGCCGGAGTCGGGATCGTAGTGTTCAAACCCTCCGTTGAGCAGCCGGGGTCCGCGAGGGTCCGGCTCCTGCCGCAGCGCTTCGGCCCGACCTGTCATCGGCACAAACCAGGTCGGCTCCAGCGACTTGGTCACCAGCCGAGAGCCTTCTTTGCGAAGCAAATAGAGCTGCTGATTGTACCGCTGGCCCAAGGGAATGATCATCAGCCCGCCTGGTTTGAGCTGGTCAATCAAGGGTTGAGGCACTTTTTGTGGAGAGCAGGTGACGATGATTTTGTCAAAGGGGGCCTTTTCCGGCCAACCTTGGAACCCATCCCCTTGGCGGACAAACACATTCAAATAGCCCAAGCGGCGCAAGGTGGCTTCGGCCCGACGCGCCAGCTCCGGAACAATCTCAATGGTATAAACCTCCTTGACCAAAGGGCTCAGCACCGCCGCCTGATAGCCGCTTCCGGTGCCGATTTCCAACACCCGGTCCTGGGGCTGAGGGTCTAACACCTGGGTCATAAAGGCCACCACAAACGGCGGCGAAATGGTCTGACCTTCGCCGATGGGCAAGGCCATGTCCAGGTAGGCCAAGTGGCGGAGCTTGGGCGGCACGAACAAGTGCCGGGGAGTTTCCCGCATGGCTTTCAGCACCCGAGGGTTGGTGATCCCCTCGGGAATCAAGTAGCGTTGGACCATCTGTTGGCGCAAGCGTTCCCAATTTGGCTGTTGGGCCCAAGCCACAACTCCAGCCACAGTCGCCGCCCACGCCACGCACAGCACCACACAGCCTCGGGCTGGACGCATGAGATTTCCCCCGGAAGCGGATTTATCAGACCATCGGGAACCGACAGGGTTTTTTCCATTGTACCATGTTTTCAGCCCTGCCACTCCAGGGAGAAGTCCAGCCAGGTGGCCTGATGGGTCAAAGCGCCCACACTGATGCGGTCCACTCCGGTCAGGGCCACTTGACGCACATTCTCCAGCGTAATCCCCCCTGAGGCTTCCAACACAACCGAAGGAGCCAGGCGGCCGCGCATTTGAACCGCCTGACGCAGTTGCTCCAGGCTCATGTTGTCCAAAAGCACCACATCTGGTCTGGCCCGAAGCACCTCGGGAAGCTGATCCAGGCGGTCCACTTCAATTTCCACGACCAGATTGCGTTTTTCCTCGGGGAGGGAGGCTTGTTGGAGAAAGCGGCGAACCTGTTCCACGGCTCGTGCCGGGCTTTGGCCCCGGGAGAGCCAAAGAGCCAGGTGGTTGTCTTTGATAAGCACGGCACGGTGGAGTCCTAAGCGGTGATTGTATCCGCCGCCGACGGCCACGGCGTATTTTTCCAGTCGCCGCCAACCGGGAGTGGTTTTTCGGGTATCGTAGATGCGTACCCCGGTGCCAGAGACGGCCTGAACGAACCGATGGGTCAAGGTGGCCACTCCCGAAAGCCGGCCCAGGAGGTTCAACAGCGTCCGCTCAGCCACCAACATGGTCCAAGCTGGTCCTCGCAGATGTCCAATCACCGTGCCCGGCTGAAGCAATGTGCCTTCTTCCACCTGGGGGATCCACTGGAGCTTTTGATCAAACTCCTCCAAAACCACAGGCACAGCGGGCAATCCGGCCAGACGGCCCGAGGCTCGGACCACCAGTTGGGCCTGGCCCATCTGCTCAGGAGGCACCAAGGCCACCGTGGTCCAGTCGCACTCGCGGCCCAAGTCTTCCTCAATGGCCCAACGCACCACTTGGCGACAACATTCCTGGGTGCGCTGATCCCAAGTGACTTGTTCAAACTCGGCAGCCATGTTTCACAAGCTCTTGCAAGTGGTCTGGCCCTCCTCGGTGCCGGTGCGTGGAGAACCGTTCTTCTGGCAAGGGGCCGTAGCTCAACTTAGAGTCTGTCCTGGGAAATCGCCAGAAGGCCGGCCCTTGCCACTCCTGAGAATCTTTTCCGGCTGTGGTTTTCTGCTCCTGGAGCAAGTAGCATGGCAAGGGCCGCCAGGGCAAAACACGGATCAAGGGAAGGAGCCAGCTATGAAGCAACGCACCACCCGGGAGCAGAACTTCTGGAAGAAGCACACAGTTTGGGGAGCGCTGTTGCTTTGGTGTGCTGGGGCTTTGGTAGCTTGTGCTCAGCCCCCTTTGGCTTTTCCCCTCCAGGCCCGGCGCATTCTTTTCCTGGGCGACTCTATCACCCACAACGGCCAGTATGTGGCCTGGATTGAGCTTCAGCTTCGGCTTCAAGGGGCCAACCCCATGCCGGAGGTGATTTGCTTGGGCCTGAGCAGCGAGACTTGCTCGGGGCTTTCCGAGCCGGATCATCCGTTTCCTCGGCCCAATGTGCACGATCGGCTTGCTCGGGCCTTGAAGCTCATCCGGCCGGATGTGGTGGTGGCCTGTTATGGGATGAACGACGGGATTTATCACCCATTTTCCCCCGAGCGGTTTGCGGCTTTTCAACAAGGGGTGCGCCGGCTAGTAAATCGTGCGCATCAAGCCGGAGCCCGGGTGGTTCTGCTTACTCCCGTGCCCTTTGACCCCCTGCCGCTGACCCAACGCCCTGGCAAACTGGCTCAACAAGGCCCCTTCGGCTATAAGCGAATCTATGCCCGGTACGATCAGGTGATTCGGCGCTATGCCCAATGGATTTTGCAAGGCGAACACGAAGCTGATCTAGTGGTGGATGTGCACACTCCCCTGGTGGAGTATGTGCAACAGCAACGGCGGAAAGAGCCTCGGTTTACACTCTCTCCAGATGGGATTCATCCTAACGCTTTGGGGCACCGGCTGATGGCTCAAGCGGTGCTTCGGGCCTGGGGAGTGGAAAGCTGGATGGAACCACCCGAGCCGTTATGGCAACTGGCTTTGCGTCGCATGAGGTTGTTGCATGCAGCGTATCTGAGTGCCGTGGGACACAACCGGCCGGGAATCCGCCCTGGACTGCCCTTGGAACAAGCCCAAGCTCAGGCCAAACGGTTGCTTGAGCAAATCCAAGCTCAGGTGGTCCCACTGCGCAAACCTCAACTGACCAAACGACCCAGCTACGAAGGCACTCTTTACCAGATTCACTACCCGCCCACCGTGGCTCCCGGTCAGTTGCGTTTGGCGGTGGATTACTATGTGTGGATTCCCTCGGGAGTGAAGACCCTGCGAGGGGTGATCGTGCATCAGCACGGATGTGGTCCGGGAGCCTCGCTGGCAGGGCGCACGGCTGCGGAAGATTTGCATTGGCAGGCTTTGGCTCGGCGATGGGAATGTGCGTTGCTGGGTTCTTCTTATGAGCCGCGTCGGGGGATTTCGTGCCGATTGTGGTGCGATCCACGGCAGGGGTCGGCGGAAAGGTTCCTGCAAGCCCTACAAGATGTGGCCCAAGCCAGCGCCCATCCCGAGCTGTCTCAAGTGCCCTGGTGTCTTTGGGGCCACTCCGGCGGAGCGTTTTGGGCCAGCTTGATGCAGTGTTTGTATCCCCAACGGGTAGTGGCTGTGTGGTTTCGCTCTGGCACAGGCTACTTGGCCTGGACCCGAGGTCAAATCCCGGCCCCCAAAATCACCCCAGAGGTGCTCAAGGTGCCGATGGCCGCCAACCCGGGAGCGAAGGAGAAAGATCATCCGCGTTTCCGCGGAGCCTGGCAGGGGCTTTGGGCCATGCGCCAGGAGTATCTCCGGCGTGGAGCCAAGTTTTTCCTCTGGGCACCGGACCCTCACACCGGACATGAATGCGGACGATGCCGATACTTGGCGATCCCCTTTTTCCACTTCTGGCTTGCCCGACGCTTGCCACCAGCCGGACAGTACGAACCCCTGCCCGTGAGCAAAAAACATTTAGATCAGTGGAAACAACAAATGGAACATCAAGTGAAACACTATTTAGAAAACGGCACCGTGCCCGATCAAACTCCGCCTCCAGATCCTTTTGATGTGATTGCTGAAATAGAAAAAGGAAAAATCACAGTTCGTTGGAGAGCCCAAGCTGATTTAGAAAGCGGTCTTAAGGAGTTTATTATCTATCGCAACGGAACTCCTGTAGCCCGGATTCCTCAAGAACACCGCAGTCGCTTCGGCCAGGGGGAGTTTCAGGGGCTGAGTTATCACGATACCCCGGTGGCTCCCTGGCCTAAGATGGAATATCAGGAAAACCTCTCTCCAGGAAAGTCCGTGCCGCACTTCGCCGTGCAAGCAGTCAACACCGCAGGACTCAAGTCCTCGGTGGTCAAAGCCAAGGTGGTTGAAAAATCTAAATAATTTCCTAAACTGCCTCCTAAACAGAATAAAATACTAAATCAAGCCTGTCCGGTGGACTTTAGAAAAAAATAAATGGCAGACAGCTCGTGAACTTGTATTTTTACCAATCTCGCTTAAAAACTTGATCCAGCCACTTGTAGGCGGCCTCGCGCACGGGTTTTGGGAAATCGTGCCCACAGTCCGGATAAACAAACCGGACACGCTCCTCGGCTCCGTGGAGCCGATACATGCGAGTCATTTCCGCTTGAGCTTTGCGCACTCCGCGAACATCAAAGTTGTGATCATGCACCGGGGAGTTGGTAAAGAACCACCGGGGGGCCAAAGCACCCAGTAGCTCGTAAAAATCAAACGGCATCCGGTTGGGGT
>JAJRRR010000111.1 GCA_024279285.1 Planctomycetota bacterium | reverse complement strand
GTAAACATTCAACGACACCGTGGCTTGGTCCGTGGCTGCCCCGTCATTGACTTCATATACGAAACTATCCGGACCCACATAGCCATCCAAAGGCCGGTAAGTAAACGATCCATCAGGATTGAGCACAAAATCCTGAGCAAAACTGGGCCCACTGACCAAACTGACCGTCAGCCGCTGCTGATCCTGCAGGTCCGCTTCCACATCGTTGCTCAAAACCCCCTGTTCCCGGCTCACCGAAAAGGTCGTGTCGTGAAGCACATCGTATTGGTCATCTATGGCGTCGGGAGGGGTGTTGTACACATCCAGATAGACCGTGGCCTGGTCGGAGTTGATGCCGTCGGTGGCCTCGTAGACGAACTGGTCCGTGCCGGTCCAGCCCGGGTCGGGCGTGTACTGAAAACTCCCATCGGAATTGAGCACCAGGGTGCCAAAGCTTGGCCCACTGACCAGGCTGACCGTCAACATGCCCCAAGACGAATCGTTCCAGGTGACATTGTCGGCCCAGGTGGTGTCGTGAAGCAGGGTGTAGTAGTCATCTACGGCATCTACGGTGCCATAGCCGGGATCCATGCTGGCTGTGCCGGAACCTTCGCCCCCGGAGGAGGTGCTGGCGGCCGCGGCTGCTGCTCCCCAGTAAAAAGAAGCCTCATAACGCTGCTTGTCCCCTTCAAACTGTACTCGGAAAAACAGTTCCATACGCCCCTGGCGCCGACGAAGGCCTGCTTGAAGCAAGTAGTTTTTCTTCTGGCGGAACTTTTGAAGAAATCCCTTTTGCGTGACGAGATGTCGCAGGATGGCTTCAACCCGGGGCAGTTGTACTCGGGTTTGAGTTCGGACAGGGACACTGGGGAGCAAAGACTTGCGGAGCAACCGGAGCATGCTCTCGGTGCGCAGTTGCAGGTCCCAAAGCTCGGCTTTCCAGCCGGCTTGGCGAATGGAATCCAGCACTTGCTGGTCAGTGCGGGATTTGGTGGCTGTTTCTCCCGACGATGTTGCAGTAACTGCCCCACTTGGCGCAGCTCGCGTCTCCAACACTTCAAAGCCAAGAAGACACGGCTTTCGCCATCGTTTGGTGGCACTTAGCCGCTTTGACCAGAACATCTTTTTGCCCTCTTGGATCAGGTTTCTTTGGACTGTTTCCCCTTCCCTCCCCGTTGGGTCTTTAGCCCCTTGGGAGCGGATGTGGATTTCGACAACAACCCTGGTCCCGAAGAACAACCACCTAATGCACCTGCCCTTGAACGCTTTCCCCCAAGATGCCAGCTCCCGGCAGGCTTCACCCGCAGGAACACTCTTCTGCCCAGGGTCCTGACGGATGCTCTCTCGTGGTTTCTCCCCCCCAGCAGGACCGAAGACTGGCAGTCTCAGAAAGGCGACTATTAATGTGCCAAGATTAATGGAAATGTCAAGAGTGCCAAAATCCTGAGTCATCTTCACTTTCTTGCCCCCGCACAAAAAACTGGCGATGACCTCCAACTGACCGGTGGATAACCAGTAGATAAAAAGTCAGCTTTTTTAGTCCACCACTTGCCATGGAGGACTTCGCCGTGAATCGTCAACAAGCTGCTTGTTCCCTGGTCAAGCTACTGGCGTTGGGCTACCTTTTGTTGACCGGGATCGGGCTCCGTGCCAAGCGGTACTATGCCCCTTCCAGTTGGGGCAGCACCTCTCGGTTGGACGAATGCAGCCTGTTTACCACGGGTGTGCGGATGCTGGATCGGCTGCAAATACAAGTTGTGACGATGCTTCGGGCCGTCTGCCGAGCCATCTGGAAAGAAGCGGAAAAGGGGGGATGAGTTAGCCCTCACTGCCGTTGCAAAAACGGCACTGGTGGGGTTAACTCAAGTTTTCTTAAAACACTGTTTGTACATGAGGGAGCCTGAAAAGCCATGAACCAGTCCCAAGGGGTATTTCGGCCAGTGGAACCCGCCGTCTCCTTCCCCAAGCTGGAGGAGGAAGTGCTCCAGTTTTGGGAACGACACCACATTTACGACAAATCCCTCCAGCGTCGCCAAGGGGCGCCGCGGTTTGTTTTCTACGAAGGTCCCCCCACGGCCAACGGGCTGCCCCATCCAGGCCACTGCTTGACTCGGGCCATCAAGGACCTGTTCCCTCGCTATCGCACCATGCGGGGCTATCTGTGTGAACGCAAGGCCGGTTGGGACACCCACGGATTGCCGGTGGAAGTGGAAGTGTGCAAAGAGTTGGGCATCCACTCCAAAGCCGAAATTGAAGCCTACGGCGTGGAGCGGTTCATCCATCGGTGCCTGGAAAGCGTGTTCCGCTACACCCGAGAGTGGGAATATCTCACCCGACGCATCGGGTTTTGGATCCATCTGGACCAGGCTTATGTCACCTATCACCAAAGCTATGTGGAGAGCATCTGGTGGTGTTTGAAAGTGCTGTTTGACCGGGGAATGCTTTATCACGGCTACAAAATCGTCTGGTGGTGGCCCCAGGGCGGAACCGCCCTTTCGGCCGGGGAGGTGGGTCAAGGCTACCGCACGGTGGACGATCCCAGCGTGTATGTCCGCATGCCCCTGCTGGACCAACAGGGCCAACCGACCGACACCGATCTTCTGATCTGGACCACCACACCCTGGACCCTGCCCAGCAACCAGTTCGTGGCCGTGGATGCTCAGTTGGAATATGCCAAAGTTTGGGACGAGCAGTTGGGCCGACATTTGATTATTGCCCGGGAGTTGGTTGACACCATCGCACAGAAGGTGGGCCGCAAGTTGGCGGTGCGGGAGGTGTTTTTGGGCCAGGAGCTGGTGGGCCGACGCTACCGGCCGCCGTTTGACTTCTACTACGCCAAAGAAGGCCAGCGGCAGGGGCAGCTTCGGGACGGCACGCGAGAATATGTGGCTTGGCGCGTGGTGGAAGCCGACTTTGTTACCACCGACACGGGCACGGGGCTGGTGCATCAAGCCCCCGCTTTTGGCGAAGTGGACTTTGAGCTCCTACGCCGCCAGCAACAACGGTTCGCCGATGGACAGGGACCCGAGCTGATCTGTGCCGTGGCTCCTGATGGCACCTTCACCCACGAAGCCCCTCCCTATCAGGGCCAGTTTGTCAAAGACGCCGATCCGCAGATCATCCGCGACCTGAAACAGCAAGGACTGCTCTATCACCGCGAAACCTATCGGCACGAGTACCCCTTCTGCTGGCGGGCGGAGCAAGACCCTCTGATCCAATATCCTCGCAAAAGCTGGTTCATCCGCACCTCGGCTTTGAAAGAGCTGATGCTGGAAAACAACCGTCACATTCACTGGCTGCCGGAACACATCCAGCAAGGGCGGTTTGGCAACTTTCTGGAGACCAATGTGGACTGGGCGTTGTCGCGGGAACGGTTTTGGGGCACACCGCTTCCCATCTGGCAGTGTGAAGCCACAGGGCGTTTTGAGGCCGTGGGCAGCTACGCGGAGTTGCTGGCCAAGCCGGGCGTGCAAGGGACCGAGGTGTGGGAAGAAGCCAAACGCCAAAATCCCAATCTGCCCGAGCACCTGAAAGTCCACAAACCTTACATTGACGCCATCACCTACGAATCCCCCTTCCACCCCGGAGCCCGAATGCGACGAGTCCCTGAGGTGATTGATGTGTGGTTTGACTCCGGGGCGATGCCGTTTGCCCAATGGGGCTACCCCCACCAGGGACAGGACAAGTTCCGCCAGCAGTTCCCGGCCGACTTTATCTCCGAAGCCATTGACCAGACCCGAGGATGGTTCTACAGCCTGCTGGCCATCAGCACACTGTTGTTTGGCACCTCGCCTCGGGAGGGAGAAAAAGGCACTTTCCGCCACAAGTTTCCGCATCCTTATCGCAACTGCGTGGTGTTGGGCCTGATGCTGGGCGAAGACGGCCACAAAATGTCCAAGCAGCGGCGCAACTATCGTGAGCCCAACGAGATTTTCGACCGCTATGGGGCCGACGCGATGCGGTGGTACTTCTTTGCCAATCAGGCCCCGTGGACTTCCATCCGCTTCAGCGAACAAGCCATTCGGGAAAGCATTCCCGAGTTCCTCCTGCGGCTGTGGAATGTTTATAACTTTTTCGTCACCTATGCCAACATAGACGGCTTCAATCCCGCTCAGGGGATCACGGCTTCCCAGCACGACTTGCCCCCGGAGGTGCTGGCCCAGGGACAAGGCTACCGGCCCCCGGAACAGCGAAGCGAACTGGACCGCTGGATTTTGAGCGAACTGGACCACACGGCCCAGGTGGTCGTAGAACACATGGACCGCTATGAGAATTACCCGGCCGCTCGGGCTTTGCATCAGTTCGTGGACGCCCTGAGCAACTGGTATGTGCGGCGCAGCCGGAGCCGGTTTTGGGCTTCCGGACTCTCCCAGGAAAAACTGGACGCTTATTGGACCTTGTACGAGTGTCTGATTACCACCTGCAAACTGGTGGCTCCGTTTGTGCCGTTTCTGGCCGAGACGATGTGGCAGAATCTGGCCCGAGCCCCCTTCGGCTCGCAAGTGCTGGAAAGTGTGCACCTGGCCGACTATCCCACCGGGAGTGCAGGCCGCTACGATGAGGAGCTTTCGCGTCGGATGGGGCTAGTTCGGGAGATAGTTTCCTTGGGCCGGTCCGCCCGAGCCGCTCAAAAGCTCAAAGTCCGCCAGCCTTTGCCCCAGGTGGAGATCATTCTGGCCGATCAACGCGATCTCCCCTGGCTCCAGCAGCATCAGCAACTGGTAGCCGAAGAGCTGAATGTCAAGCAGGTGCACTTTGCCCCTCGGGCCGACGAGTACATTGACTACACCGTGCTGCCCAACTTGCCCAAGCTCGGGCCTCGGCTGGGCCGGCGCATCCCACTGCTGAAAAAAGCCCTGGCCCAAGCCAACCCCGCTCAACTCCTGCAAGAGCTGGAAGCCCGGGGCGAGGTGAACCTGGAGTTGGAAGACGGTCCGCTGACACTGACTCGGGAAGACTTGCAAGTGCGGCTTCAGGCCAAACCAGGCTGGGCCGCCGCCCAAGGGCCCGGAGCCGTGGTGGTGCTCAACACTCAGCTCACCCCCGAGTTGATCCAGGAAGGACTAGCGCGCGATCTGGTGCGACTCATCCAGGAAGAACGCCGCCGACGAGGCTGCTGGTACACGGATCGCATCCGCCTGCGCGTGCTGACCCCCGAGGAAAAAATCCGCCAAGCCGCCCTGGCTTTTGCCCAATACATCCAAAACGAAACCCTGGCCGTGGAAATGCAGGTAGAGTCGGAGCTGACCGAAGGCGAGGAAGTGGGCCAATACAAACTCGGCTCCGCCCCGGTGGGCATCCAGGTTCAGGTGGTTTCAGAAGGACAAATCAAGTAAGGGTGCGGCTTGCGACTTGCGGTGGGAGCTTCCGCACCGGTACAAGCACAAACGCCTATTCTGGCAACCGGCGAGCCGCCGGCTTCAGCCGGGTACCCGTTTAGCCAGCTAGCGGCCGGAGGAGTGGTGCTGCAGGTGT
>JAJRRR010000110.1 GCA_024279285.1 Planctomycetota bacterium | reverse complement strand
TCCTGGACGAAGCCGACGAGGGCAAGTTCCTCAACTAGCCTGTTGAGGTCCTTGGCCTCTGCGGGGGAGCTTCGCCCCCTGGGAGCCAGTGGCCTTGGAGGGTCTTTGCATCGGGAACCTGGAGCGGAAAATGACCCAGTTCCCCAAAGTGACACGGACGGTGGTGGTCAACAATCCCCAGGGTTTCCACATGCGCCCTGCTCACCAGTTCGTCCAAAGGGCCAAAGAGTTCCAGTCCCAAATCTATGTCATCAAAGGAAACAAGCGTTGCGACGGCCGCAGCATCATGGAACTGCTCACCCTGGTGGCTCCTCAAGGCACTCAGTTGACCATTGAGGCCCAAGGACCCGATGCTCAGCAGGCCGTGGAAGTTTTGGCGCAGATTGTTGCCCAAGTCTTTCCCGAAGACGAGCAAGACGAAGCCACCCCACCCTCCTCGGCCACCGAATCTCCCTAGTACCACATAACGCCGCCGGAACTTGGGAGCACTCGGAGCGTCTCAGCGGAGAGCTTTTTGGATGCGTTGGGCCAGTTGGCGCACCTGGGGAGATTCGTCCTGGAGGGCCCGACGGTACACGCGGCGCAGCAGTTGGGGATCGTTGCTGGCTGCCAAGATGGAAAGGGCCTCCAAACGCACCCGAGCATCCTGGTCCTCCGTGGCCCACCACAACCACGGTTCCGCTCCCGAGCCAAGCTGCTGAGCCAATGTTTCCAAGGCCCCCAATCGCTCCAAAGGGGAAGCTTGGACCAATTGGGCCAACGCATGCAGCAGTTTGGGCTCTTGGACCTTCTGGCTCAAGCGCTTCCAAAGTTGTTCCCGATGGATCGGAGAAGAGCTTTGGGCCCAAGCCCGCCACAGCTCCCAAAGCGAGTCCCCTGGGACCGGAGCGGTTGAAGGCCGTAGTTGTCTCTGCGTGGGCGAAGCCGAAGCAGGCTGAGGGCCAGGGGGCCGGTGGCCCTGGGCCCGACCCACCGGAACGCCCAATGGCAACCGCTGGGCCTGATTGGCCGTAGCCACGGCTGCCCCGGCCAGGGAAGTTTCTCTTGGAGCTTGCTCCTGGGCCTGCAATCCGTTTGTCTCAGTAGAGCTTGCCAAATGCGGAGAGTTGTTCACCGGGGACGACTTGGGCTGGGAAGAGTGGGCGGGTTGGGCCGAGGAAGCCCGGGTTGCATCAGAAGCCGGAGCTTTCAAAAGGGAGCCCATCTGTTCGGAACGGATCGGACTTTGCAGCCCCTGGCGCACTTGGTGGAGTTGGGCCAGCACGGGCCAGCGTGCTGGTCCGCCCCGGCGTACCAGGAGCTGATAGGCCCTGTCCAACATGCGGGCTAGTCGGGCTCGGGCCAAAGGCGAAAGCTCCCCGGCGTGTTCCTCCAGCCAGGGGAGCAGGGGTTGAAGTTCCTCACTGAGCTGTTCGGGTTCCAGGTGCTCCAGCCGGTTTTGGAGCGTTTTTTCCCAGCGGTCCCAAACTTCCACATCTTCGGACAAGGGGACCATCCACACCCCTGGCTTTGAGGTTGTTCGTTCCACGGGTTCCGGGGCAGGGGGGTTGGGGGGTTGCCACCCTCGTTGGTCAATCGCCCACCGCAGAGCCCAAGGCCCTGCCCACCAGGCTCCGCCCACCATCGCCCCACACCACAGCACCAGGATCAACGGGACAGTGGCTGAGGAAACACTCAGGCGGCCAAACCAAGACCGCATCATGCTTTCCGCTTTCTGCACACCGGGGAGTTTCAAGCCATGAGGAACCGGGGCCGGATTGTAGGCCAATCCGGCTGGGGAACAAGTCCACCTGATGCTAGCACCGCAGGCGCGAGTTTCTCTGATCCGTCCGGCTTCCCAGGGCCGAAAACTACCAAGCACCCAGTTCCTTTTCACCGGCACCCAGGGGGGAAAGATGGCAAAGTGGCCAAGCGGCAATCCGGCGTCAGCAGGTCTGGGCCTTTCGCGGCGCAGTTTTGTCGGGCTGTTGGGGATGGCCGTAGGTCTGAGAGGACAAAGGGGCTTGGCCCACGCCCCCACGGCTCCCCAAGGCACCAGCTCAGCACAAGCTCAACGCCTGGCCCAAAAACGCCTGGCCCAATGCCCCCTGCCCCCTCAAGCCGCCCTCAAGGTCCGCTCCGTGCTGCGCCGCGTGGCTCTGTTTCGGCGCACACCAGTTCAAACCGTGCTGTGTGAGTTGCCACTGTTTGAGTTTCTGGTGCTGCATCCGGATATGATGGTGGGCTTGTGGCGGGTGTTAGGGATAAGTCGGGTGCGATTGGTGCGCACTGGCCCAGGACGCTTCCAAGCCGACGATGGGGCCGGAACCCGAAGCACCGTGGAGTTTCTGCACACGGACCGAGGATACTTGCTGGCTTACGCCCAAGGGGGCTACGAAGGTCCTCTGGTTCCTCGCCCACTTCGGGGAGGATGTTTACTCCAATTGCAATACCATCCGGTTCCGAAAACCCAACACCCGACCATCCTCACCCGAATGGACTTGTTCGTGCGCATTGACAACCTGGCAGCCGATCTCCTGACCCGGGCATTTCGTTCCACGGTAGGTCGGATGACCGACCTGAACTACACCGAGACGATGGCTTTTGTGGGACAACTGTATCAAGTGGCCCGACGCCGCCCGGAACTGGTAGAAGATATGGCCCTGCGTTGTTCCCAGGTGGCTCCGCAAGACCGACGGCGATTCGTGCAGTTGGTTTATCGGATCGCCGGCTCCGCTGGCGAAGCAAGGGAAGTTGTCCAACGCCCCCGGGTTCCACTTTCCCGGCCCAGATTCCATTCCTGGCTCCACCTGGGACTGCGCACCCCACAGCTCCGCCGGTAAGAAAGAACTTGCTCAAGGCATGCTACCCACACCGCATTCCCCTTAAAGTCCTGCAAGCCTTGCCAGAAGAATTGCTGGCCCCAAGGGCTGAGCAAGGAAGGCGTGTGAAACCCCAGAGCTTTGAAGGGCCGAAGTCTGGGGCCAGGGGAGGACTTAGTGGGATATTCTGTGTTCCAGTGCCCACTTCCCCTTTAGACCAGAGCAAAGGGGCGCCGCGTTTTCACGGTACAAACTCCCGTGATTCTCGGCAGCAACTCTCGCAGATTTTGTTCGTGCTCTGCAGGAAGTCGCCAGATTCAATGACGGTTAGCGGATAAACCCCACGAAGGCACTGCTACATCGGCAAAGTCCACCAAAAAGTTGTCGTTTGGAACCTTCCCAAAGCAACCGGAAAGATTTTTACGCGAATCAATGGGTTTTTATTTGGACACGCTGGCGTTTTTCCGAAGAAAAAAATGGGCTTCTGGTTGGTTTGGCAACCATTGACTTGGTGAGCACGCAAGTCCTTTACTTCCACGGAGGGAGACCATGCCCCGAGGCTATGGATGGTCGTTGTGGGTGCTAGCGTGGGTGGGGTTTTTCACCCCTGTCTTGGCCCAGCAATACTATTCCCAAGCTCCTTCCCCGGGCACACCACCATCCGTCAGTCCATACGATCTTCTGCGTGCCCGACTAGAAGCGCAGGAGCGAGAACTCCAGCGGCTGCGCCAACTGATTGAACAGAATCCAGAGGTATGGACCACAGGGCAGTCCTCGGGTCTTCAGGCCCAGGAGCCCAAACGTACCGACACGCACGAAGAGAAGTTTTCCATCAAGCCCTTTGGGCGGATTCAGTACGATGTAACTTTCGGCACGGACCAAAGGCTGCGGAACACCACGATTGGCCGGGACTTTGTCAACGGGCAGGAGTTTCGTCGGGCCCGGATCGGTATGCAAGGCAAAGGCTACGGCATCTTCAGCTACAAGCTGGAAATTGACTTCCGTGATCCCAACGATCTAGTCATTACCGACGTTTACATGCAGGCCCAACTGCCCATCGGATACCTCCGCATCGGGCATTTCAAGCATCCCATGTCTGTGGAACACTTGCAAAGCTCCAAACATTTTTCGCTTCTGGAGCGGTCGGCAGCTTCGGACACGATCCCGATTCGAGGGTTGGGGGTGTTGCTGGGCGACACTTGGGCCGGAGAGCGTGGCACCTGGGCCATTGGCACTTTTTACGATGACTTGCTCCAGTCCCCGGCACCCGGCGACGGCGATGCCGACAACCGAGACGCCGGGTTCCAAAGCCTTGATGCCCGAGTTACCTACTTGCCCTGGTACGACGAGGCCACCCAGGGACGCTACATGATGCACATCGGCGCTGCCATGCGATTGGTGGACGCCAACGGGCAGTCGGTGCGCTTTCGGGCCCGTCCCGAGGTGCACGACACTTTCCGCTTCCTGGGCGTGACCACCGGTCCGGCCAGCAGCTACCAGCAATATGTGCTGGAATGGGGCGGCAATTTCGGTCCCCTGTCCTTCCAGTCCGACTGGTATCTCACCCAGGTGGACAACGCTTCCAAGTCTTTCCTCTACGGCGGCTATTTCCAGGTCAGCTATTTCCTCACCGGCGAGCACCGCAGTTATGACCGCAAACAAGCCACTTTTGTTCGGGTTTATCCGTATGAGAACTTCTGGTGGGTAGATGCGGCCCCGGGCTGTCGCTGGGGGTGGGGAGCCTGGGAACTGGCTTTCCGCTGGAGCTATCTGGACATGAATGACCTGGGCCTGGCCCCTGCCGGAGGATCCAACGGCACCCTGGGCGTGATGCACAACTACACCGTGGGCGTGGTCTGGTACTGGACCCCTTACATGCGATTGATGTTCAACTGGGTTCATTCCAACTTGCGAGACTCATTCCTGGGTACGACTGCGTCGGCCGATATGTTCGTCACCCGAATGCACTTGAACTGGTAATGGAAAGGAAAAAACCCTCTTCCTCGGAACGGGAACTGCGGTCATGAAACGCAAGCTTTGGACAGCTTTGGTGGTAGTGGGAGCCGTGCTAAGCGGTGCGGCAGCTTGGGCTGATTCGTGCGATCGGTGCGGGGATCAAGCAGCCTGCCACCGGATATGCCGCGTGGTGTGTGAGTATAAAAAAGTCAAAGTCACCCGTTGGGAGTGCAAGGTGGAACAGATCTGCCTCCCTCGGCGTGGCAAGCACTGCGGCCACCACGGCCACTGCTCTTGCCAGCCGGTTCCTCCCCAGCCGGGCCGTGTGCGGTGTCGCAAACGGCTCATCCGCGTGGAAGAAACCAAACTGGTGCCCAGCTACCGACTGGTGGTGGAGTACCTGTGCTCCCAGTGTGCAGCCAGTTGCCAAGGGGGATCTTCCTCAGCTCCACCTCCTGCCCCGCCTGAACCCAAGTCCGCCCAACGGGGATTCGTGCGCCCCAAATAACTTCACCCCCGTGGACGAATGCCGACGGCTCGCCTCCTGACGACCAAGGAGGCGGGCCTTCCGTTTGGGAACACAACCCCCCAGCTCCGAATCCCTAACACTTTCAGCCCAGAAGCATTTGCCCTTTACAGCTCCACCCGGGGCCAGCGACGGCGATAAGGTGGGGTTTCCCGAGGGGGAAGCGGCAGGTGGTGCTCTCGGCTCCAGCGGCGCCGCTGCTGCTCGGTGGCATAGTAGCGCAGCCACACTTGGGGGTGGGAAGCCACATCGGCACAGTCCCAGTGATAATACACCCCCGGCAAGTCCAACCGTTTTTCCCGAGCCGGAAGAATCCCCCGGTAGATGATCTCGTACAGCTCCCGATCGCTCAGATGATCGGTAAAGTGCAGCACGATCCGCCGTTGAAAGAGCTTGTGTACCACTTCGTCCAGCAGTTGGGGAAGCTCCTTAGGGCTGACTTCCTGCGGCGGAGGAAGTTCCAAGGGGGGATCAAACCATTGGGCCACCGGCAACACCGGGGCTTGTTCCCAGGCCAGCATCGCCTCCAGATATTGGTTCTCCACCTCCACCGGCGGCCTCATGCACCGGATAAACCACAGCGAGTCATCCTCGTATGGCTCCAACTGATCCCACAGCCGAGCGTTTTCAAGCAACTGGTCCACTGGGGAAGGGCTGGGCGTGGTCATGGTCGCTCCCAAGCAGACAAGGCAATGTTCAAAGGCACGCAGTGAGCTTATCCTTGACTGTACCGGGCCCTGGGGCCGACTCAAGCCAATTGCGGCCCTCGGGAGCGCTTTTCTCCAAGTTGTTTGGTCACTTTGTCCGCACAACCATGAAACTTCCCGCAGATTTCGTCCCTTGGCTCAACTACCTGGCTGGTCAAATCGCCGGAGAGGTCTATTTGGACCCTTATCGTCGGGCTCTGTGGAGCACCGATGCCAGCGTATATCAGATCATGCCTTGGGCGGTGGTCTTGCCCCGAGGAGTTCAGGATGTGGTTTGTATTCTCCAATGGGCTCAAGAACACCGAGTGCCGATCGTGCCCCGAGGGGCTGGTACCTCGCTGTCCGGACAAGCCGTAGGGCTCGGCGTGGTGCTGGACTTCTCTCGATACATGAACCAGATTCTCCACCTGGACCCAGAAGAACAAACCGCCGTAGTTCAGCCAGGAGTGATTTTGGAGGAGTTGAATCGGGCCGCAGGGGTGCATGGGCTGGTGTTTGGGCCGGATGTTTCCACCAGCAATCGGGCTACTTTGGGCGGAATGATCGGAAACAACTCCTCGGGGGCCCGATCCATCCTCTACGGCCGAACCGTGGATCATGTCTTCCGGCTCCAGGCCGTACTGGCCGACGGTTCGGTGGTGGAGTTTGAACCCCTGAGCCCCGATCAACTGGAAGCCAAGTGCCGCCTCAGCACTCTGGAGGGTCAGGCCTATCGGACCACGCGCCAGGTGGTGCAGGAGCACCGTCAGGCCATTCTGGAACGGTTCCCCAAGATTCTGCGTCGTGTCAGCGGCTACAACCTGGACCAGTTCTTGCCCGAAAGCCGCCAGTGGTTTGATCCTCCCTGGGGCGTGCAAGAGGTGTGGCGTCGCCACCAGCGGCGGTTCCCAGGGCGAGGGTGGAACATGACCCCCCTGATCGTTGGCTCCGAAGGCACCTTGGCAGTGGTAACCCAAGCTTGGGTTCATCTGTTGCCTCGGCCCAAG
>JAJRRR010000109.1 GCA_024279285.1 Planctomycetota bacterium | reverse complement strand
TGTGGGATGATTGCGCGGTTTCATGCTCGGGCGATCGCGGAGTTGCCCAATGCCCGATTGGTGGGCTGCTACAATCGCACTCCTGAGAAAGCCCAACGGCTGGCCGAGGAGTTTGGTGCCCGGGCCTACGACACCCTAGAAACCTTGCTGGCCGATCCGGAAGTGACCGTGGTGACCATCTGCACCCCTAGTGGAGCCCATCTAGAGCCAGCCGTAGCTGCAGCCGAGGCTGGAAAGCATGTCATCGTGGAAAAACCTCTGGAAATCACCCTAGACCGCTGCGACCAGATCATCCAAGCGTGCGAAAGCAACGGCGTGAAGCTCTCGACGATCTTCCCGTCCCGATTCCACCACTCCAGCCGCACGATCAAACAGGCGTTGGAGCAAAATCGCTTCGGGCGGCTGACGCTGGGAGATGCTTATGTGAAGTGGTGGCGCACGCAGGAGTATTACGACTCAGGAGCTTGGCGAGGCACATGGGCACTGGACGGCGGAGGGGCGTTGATGAATCAGGCCATTCACAGCGTGGATTTGCTGTTGTGGTTTATGGGCCCTGTGGCCGAACTGACCGCCTGGACCAGCACGCTAGCCCATGAGCGGATCGCCGTGGAAGATGTTGCGGTGGCCTCGTTGCGTTTTCAAAACGGGGCCTTGGGCACCATTGAAGCCACCACGGCTGCTTGGCCAGGATACTTGAAACGCATTGAAATCCACGGCTCGCAGGGGTCGGCAGTGATGGAGGAGGAGGACATTGTCAAATGGGACTTTGCCCAATCCCGGCCTGAGGACGAGCAAATCCGCCAAGAGATGGAAAAACGCCGCAGCACCGGCGGCGGGGCCAGTGATCCGGCAGCCATCGGACACCACGGACACTTGTGGCAGTTTCAGGATGTGCTTCAAGCTATTGAACAGGACCGCCCTCCCCTGATTGACGGACACGAAGGACGCCGCTCGGTGGAAGTGATCCTGGCAATCTATCTGGCGGCTCAAAACCGCTGTGCGGTACAATTGCCGCTGAGCGAAGACCCGGTGCTGCACGCCCGAGAGCAAGAAGCCAAAGCCTGAATCGGCCTTCCCCCCTTGCAAGCCAAGGATGGTCAGCCAATGCGACGGATTGGACAGTATGGGGTGTATTTGGTGGTTCGGGCCCTGTTGTGTGTGATTCAGGCGATTCCACTTGGCTGGGCCGAAGTGCTAGCCCGATGGGGAGCCTGGGTGTGCTGGGACCTGTTGAAACTTCGTCGCCAAGTGGTGGAAGAAAACCTCCAGGCGGCTTTCCCCCAGTGGTCTTCTCCCATGCGGAACCAAGTGGCCCGAGCCATGTGGGAACACTTGTTTCTGATGGCCGCTGAAGTTGCTCAAGCCCATCGGCGATTGCACCGCGGCAACTGGCACCATTGGGTCCAGATCGAAGGGGAGCCAGAAGCGGTGAGCCTGCTTTTGCAAAGGCGGCCGCTGCTTTTGGTCACCGCCCATTTTGGAAACTTTGAAATGGCCGGGTTTCTGCTGAGCCTGTGGGGCTATCCGATCTGGAGCGTGGCCCGACCCCTGGACAACCCCTACCTGGACGAACTGGTCCAGCAGTTCCGCGGTTCCCGAGGACAACGCCTGCTGCGGAAGCGCGGCGAATTTGAGCGAATTGAGCAGATTCTTCAGCAAGGCGGGATTTTGTGCTTGCTGGCCGATCAGTACGCAGGGCGCAAAGGGTGCTGGGTGGAGTTTTTCCACCGCCCCGCTTCGGCCCATAAGGCCATCGCCCTCCTGGCTTTGGAACACCAAGCCCCGATTGCCGTGGGCTACTGCGTGCGTGAAGATCGGCCCCTGCGCTTTCGCCTGGTGATCCAATCTTGTCTGGATCCCAGCTCCTGTCCGGCGGAAATGCTCACGGTGCCCGAGCTGACCCAGTGGTACACTCGGGAGTTTGAGCACTTTATCCGGCGTTGGCCTCAGCAGTATTGGTGGGTGCACCGGCGATGGAAACAACCTCGCCGGACGCGCCTCCAGACCCCACGCTCCCGCCAGGCAGCGTGAACCGATCCGGAGATGTGTAAGCTGGGGCAGCAGGGTCCTTATAATAGTAGCGGAAGTGCGATCAGGTGTTTTCTAAATCGCGGAGAGAGCCATGCCTATTTACGAATACCAGTGCCGCTCGTGCCAAGCGGAGTTTGAGTTGCTGGTGCGGAGCCGGGATCAGCAGGCTCGGTGTCCTCATTGCGGCAGTACGGCCTTGCAATGGCTGCCCAGCGTGCCAGCGGCCCACACTCACCGGGGATCACTTCCCATCTGCTCTCCGGCCGAAGTGGAGCAGGGGTGCGGCTTGCCCGGCTGCGGGCAGGGCCGATGCCAGATGCAATCTTGAGCCCAAAGAACATTCCGGCCCCTAGAGCCACTCTTGGTCCCCAGGCTACGCTGGCACGGATCAAACACTGCCATTGACCTACCGGGGCTTGGTGTCTAGGGTGGTGGCCCCTTTTGCCTGGAGTGCCAAGTGGTGGGGTCATGATCATCAGTCGCACGCCGTATCGGATTTCGTTTTTTGGTGGAGGGACCGACTATCCGGCCTGGTTTTCCCGGCATGGGGGAGCCGTGCTGGCCACCGCCATTGACAAATACTGCTATCTGACTTGCCGCTGGCTACCGCCGTTTTTTGAACACCGCACTCGGGTGGTGTATTCGCGGATTGAATCCTGCCGGGACAACAGCCAGATTCAGCATCCTGCGGTTCGGGCGGTGGTGAGCCACTTGGGCATAACCCAAGGGCTGGAGATCCATTGCACCGGCGATCTGCCAGCACGAAGCGGCATCGGTTCCTCCTCCACATTCACCGTGGGCTTGTTGCATGCGCTGCATGCCTTGCTAGGACGCATGGTCAGCAAAGAGCAACTTGCCCAGGAAGCCATTTATGTGGAACAGCAGCTTTTGCAAGAAACCGTGGGCTGCCAGGACCAAGTGATGGCCGCTTACGGCGGGCTGCGGCATGTGATTTTCCAGCCCGATGGAAACATCCTCCCCCAGCCCGTCACCGTTCCTCCAGAACGCATCCAAGCGCTCAACGATCACCTGTTGCTGTTCTTCACCGGAATCAATCGCACCGCCTCACAAGTGGCCCAAAGCTATGTGTGCAACATTGAGCAGAAGCGCCGCCAACTGGAACAGATGGGCCAAATGGTCCAAGAAGCCTTGGCGGTGCTTCAGGGCACGGGAGATCTGGACCCCTTTGGGCACTTGATGCATCGGGCCTGGCTGCTCAAACGGAGCCTCAGCGCTCGGGTGTCCAACCCGGAGATAGACCGTCTTTATGAGCAGGCTTTGGCTGCTGGAGCGTTAGGAGGGAAGATCACCGGAGCAGGGGGCGGAGGATTTTTGCTGCTGTTTGTGCCTCCGGACCGCCACTGCCAAGTGCGTCAGGCCCTGGCTCATCTGGTCCATGTGCCGTTCCGCTTCGATACCCAAGGAAGCCAGATCATCTTTGCTCGGACCGAGTCGCCCTCACAGTGGCTCTCACCCCTGGCCACTCAGGCCGCAGCATAGCTGGCACCATTCCACCAGCCAGAGCTATAATGCCAATAGCCACTTGACCCCGAGTGCTTGAGGCACCTCAAGCCCTCCGGGTCAAGTGGTCCGGGGGAAATGGCTCTTGGCTTCCTGTGGTGCTTCTCCAAGGAGTGCTGACTTGTGGACCACTTGCCATCGGATTCTCCGCCTCGGGGGTCAGAACCATCCCTTCAGCAGTGCCAGCGGCGAATCGGCTATCAGTTCCGAAATCCGGCGATTCTCACTCAGGCTCTGACCCACGCCTCAGGAGCCGAGCATCGCCTGGCTTCCAACGAGCGGCTGGAGTTTTTGGGCGATGCCGTGTTGGGCTTGGTGGTTTCGGAGCTTTTGTATCACCACTATCCGCGTCAGTTGGAAGGGGAGCTGACTCGGATCAAGTCCATCGTGGTCAGTCGCCGCATGTGTGCCAAAATTGCCCGAATGTTGGGTCTGGATGAGTTCCTCATTCTGGGAAAAGGGCTGCCTGAGGAACGCCTTCCCTTGTCCCTGATGGCTGGGGTGTTTGAGTCCTTGGTGGCGGCCATTTATTTGGACGGGGGATACGAAGCCGCCGCCCAATTCGTCCGGCGATTCTTACTGCCCGAGATTGAACTGGCTGCCCAAGGCGACCTGGGCGGCAACTACAAGTCGCTGCTCCAACAACTGGCCCAACAGCGATTTCATGCCGTACCTGCCTACCAAGTCCTGGAAGAACGCGGTCCGGACCATCGCAAAAGTTTCAAAGTTCAAGCCCAAATCCGCGAAGAAGTCTTCCCGCCAGCTTGGGGACGCAACAAAAAAGAAGCCGAACAGCGTGCCGCCCTCAACGCCCTCAGCGTGCTCCAGGGCAAGCCCACCCCTTTTGACTCCTAGCAGGAACCCGACTCCAAGTCCTGAGAACTAGGCTCTGTTTCCCGGGAAATCTCCGGCAGAGAGGAGGTCGGGGAATCCGGTGTCGGGTGCGGCAGTGGTCGGGTTTTTCGGGCCACCAGGAACAAAAATCCCGCAGCCACCACTGCCCACGCTCCCACCAACGCTTCAGAAACTAACATGGCAGTTAGGCGGTCTGAGTAGTGCCCAACGAGTCTCAGAACCGCAACCACCGAAAAGTTGACCAGCGTGTGCGAGGCCAAAGCTCCCCACCACCACAAAGCCGAACGCGAAAAACTCAACCACACCATGACCGAGAGAGCCAGGTGCACCACCAGCGTGGCCAAGCGTTCCCAGGCTCCAAGCAGCGGTTCCCAAGAGTGCATCGTTTGAAACTGCTGCAGGGCCTGTTGG
>JAJRRR010000108.1 GCA_024279285.1 Planctomycetota bacterium | reverse complement strand
TGCTGCACTTCCACGAGCCGGAAGAGCCGGTAGTATCGGGCCCGAGCCATCCCAAAACCACAGGTGCCTACCTCCACTGGGGCACCCCCGCCTGCTGCGCCCATGCTCGGCTTTCCTCTGTGGCGGCCTTGGGGAACTCCTGCAAACTTGGCTTTTGAGCGAAGACGGCAGAAATCAGAAGATTCCCAGTTGATCTCGGGCAGCCTCGCTCATTCGATCGGGAGTCCAGGGAGGGGTCATGACCAGTTTCACCTCCACTTCGCCCACGCCTTCCAAATGGCTCAACACCTGTTTGGCTTGCTGGATCAACTGGGGACCGGCCGGACAAGCCGGGGAGGTGAGCGTCATTTCAATCACCACATCTTTTTTCTCATCCTCGCGGTCTTTCAGCTCCACTTTGTACACCAGACCCAGATCAATCACATTGACGAAAAGCTCCGGGTCCACCACTTGTTTGAGTGCCTCACGCACTTGATCTTCGGTCAGGGCCATGCTGATTTTCTCCCAAAGAGGAATCGGGACGAACCTGCTTTTGCACTGATGGATTTTACCCGACGGGGGCCCCATTGGCCAACGCGCCCGAACCCCACGGCTTGGGAAAGACCGTTCCCGCCGCGCAGGCTGGCTCCCAAGGCAGCAGGCGAGTTTCCCTTGGGTTTTCCGAGAAAGTTCACATCAGGGTAAGTTGCAACGGGGAAAGCTCTGCTGGGTGTGGTTTCCCAGGTGGTGAAGCAATTAGCTCTCAGATTCTGCCTCGGAGGTAGTAACCGATTCGGGAGCCGAGGTGGTCATTTTCGGAGCAGGGGCTGAAAGGGACTGCTGGTGCTGGCAAGAAGAACGGATGGGTCGGGGAGCCGGAGGAATCTTGCCGATCCCTTGTTCCCGAAGAAATCTTGCCACTTGAACCAACGAATCTCTGTCTCCCCGAGAACCACTCTGCAATTGCTGGAGCATCATCGGCACATCTTCCCGGTAAGGCTGCACTTGCATCCATTGCTGGAGCACTTGTAGGGCCGCTTCGCTTCGGCCCTGATTGAGAAGAGCCAGAACCAGATAGCGGAATCCCAATGGACAACGGCAGCCTTGGTCCAAGGCTTGTTGGAGCAGGCGTTGGGCTTGGGACCACTTTTGGTCCAAGGCAGCTTGCACACCCTGGATCATAGTGTGGAGGGTCGGAGCGGAATGTCCCCAGACCGAGGGGAGTTGGTCGGCCAGCTCCAGGGCCCGTGCCGTCTCCCCTTGGTGCAGAAGCGTTTCCATCCAGTCCCACCACATCAGCGGAGTAGCTCCCGGCATGTGGCAGGCTTCTTCCAGCACCTGGAGGGCCTGTTCGGCTTGGCCACATCGCAGCAGAGCCATGGCCTGCGAGTGCAGGGCAAACTCAGTCATGTTGGCCGGATGCCACACTTGGGGATTGACTTGTCCGACTCGGGCCGCTAGGCGGAAACTCTCCGCAGCCTGCTGCCATTGTCCTTGGCTGCCCAATGCTCCCCCGGCTGCACAGAGCAACTGGGCGTCCCGAGGAAACTCCTCCAACGCCTGCACGATGGTGCCCAACAGTTGGGCCATTTGGTCCGGTCCTGTGCTGGCAATCAAGCCCAAGTAGCTTTCCAGGCGATCCGTGGTGCCGGGCGTGGCCAAGTGAAGGGCTTGGCGATAGCTGTGCTGGGCCCCCTGAGGTTGATTGGCCAGCAGTTGCATGTCTCCCAGCGTGTTGAGCAACTGGGGCATTCTCCAGCGAGGGGCATGAGGCAACTCTTGGCGCAACAAGCCCAAGATCAGCAAGGCTTCGTCTTTTCGGAACTGGGGGGAGCGTGGGCCGGTGTGGATGAGTTGCAGGGGGGCCAGAGCCAGCTCCATTTCGGCAGCAGCCATGTCTTCCAAGGGGGTTTCGCACACGCGTCCTTGGTAGCGAAGTCCGGCCCGAGCTGCCCACAGCCGCAACCCTGCACGACGCTGCCCCCCCAGGTCTGGGTGTCCCGGCGGCTCATGCGTCCAGACCAGATAGGCACATCGGGCATCGGCGCTGTGGAGGAAAGTTTCCATCATTTCCCCATGTACCAGCACTTCTCCGGCTTCCAGCCACAGGATCCATTCCCCTTCCACTTGCTCCAGAGCAGCGTTACGCACTGCCGAGAAATCTTCTTCCCAGGGGCAGGAAATCACTCGCCACCCGTTCCCAAGGAGAGAAGCTGTCTGTTGGGCCGCTTGGAGAGTTTGGACCACGATCACTTCCCCGGCGACATCCTGGAGGCTGCGCAGGGTGTTTTCCAAAGGCTGCTGAGGATGCCAGTGCAGCACCAGCGCCGAAAGGTTTTCCGAACCGGACATGGCCATGCCCTTGTTGCTGGAGGAACTCTGGCCCACAGAGAGCCTGTGTGTTGGTTGTCGGCTGGAGTTGGGAGTGGCTGAAAAGAAAGCCAAAGGAAGGAACTTTTAAGGGCTGGTGCTGTTGTGCGGATGGGGCAAAGTGGCTGTAGTGCAAGGGCTTTTTCCAACCCTGGCAATGAACCGCTTGGACCGATTGTAAGGAGTTTCGGGAGTATAGGAGTGATTTTGATTCAATCGGTTTTCGGGACTGTTCCGACACTAAAAACTGGGCGAGATCGTCGTCCCAGGGCACATCGTGCCTGCGCTGCTGTCGCTGTGCAGGGCACGAAGGTGGAAATGGTCCGAAACGAGGGACTGCTCCGATGAGGTTGTGGATTCCCCTGATCATGCTTGCGGCGGCCGGGGCGGGCGTGTGGGAGGTGGCAGCCCCCGAGCCAACTTCTTCGTCTCAATCTTCCGGCAACCAACTGCGGTTGTTCGCCCCCCCAGATGTACCGCAGGAAACGACTTCTGCGGAATTGTTGGTGGCTCAAGAAATCCCACCACTGGAAAAAGCCTGGCACCGGCTAATCCAAGTGCCTAAACGCCTCTTGCCTTTCCAAGCCAGCAAACAGATCAAACTGAGCGATTCACCGCGCAAGGGATCGGGCCCCAATCGCCCTGCCCAACTCTCCGGCCAACCGGCTGACCGTCCCAAGAGTTCCCAGACCAAGCCCAGACGCAGCTCCCGACGAAACGCAAGCAAACCACCTGCCGAGGTTGCCAAGCCAAACATCCGAAACGAGCAAACCAATCCTGCATCAGTTGAGGATCAAGTGAAACTTTGGGCCGGACCGTCTTCTCCCGCCCAGGAGCTTTCGCCCGAACAAATCCGACAGGTCATCCGCTCCCTGGACCAAAAGATCCGCCACCAGCCCGATCGGGCCCGATGGTACGCCCTGCGCGGGAAAGCCTATGCCCAACTGGGCCAATGGGACCGGGCGCTGGAGGACTTGAATCGGGCTGTGGCCTTGGATCCTCAACTGGTGGAAGCCTATGGCAATCGAGGGTTGGTCCTGCGCCAGCAAGGGCGGCTTCGGGAGGCACTGCGGGACTTTAACACCGTGGTCCGCCTAGCTCCCCAAGAGGCCAAAGGTTATTTGGACCGAGGATGGGTTTATTATCTGCTAGGCAAGTGGCGCAAGGCTTTGGCCAATGCCGCCCAAGCCCTCCGGCGCGATGCTCGGCTTTGGGAAGCTCATCACTTGCGGGCATTGGCCTTTGCCCGATTGGGGCAGTTTCGCCTGGCCCTTCAGGAAGCCCTAGCCGCCGCACGCCTTGCCCCGTGGAACCTGCGGCTGAATCATCTGGCCCTGCTGGGGGCTGCCGGAGCCGGCAAATACGATCAAGCCCTCCTGCATTGGGAACAACTCCACGGAATAAGCCGAGAAGAACCGTCTGCTTGGGTTCTGAACCCGTGGCGGGGAGTGACGCTTTCGCCTGCCCAACTGGTGGCTCTTAACCGGCAACTGTTTGATCCACTCCCCGGCCAGGGGCTTTCCATGAGCATTTCGCAAACAGTGCCTGCCTCGGCCACTGTTCCAAGCCTTGGTGCTTCCTCCACTGGGCAGGGGAGAGGTTCGGGGGCTTCCCCACTGCGGCTAAGACTGGAAGCCCGAGAGCCTGGTCCCGCGCCTTCCCGAACGCCAGGTCCGCCTGCCATTTCGCAATCTTCTGCTGGGGCAACTCGTGCTTCCACCGGCCCTCGGTCGCCTCGGAGCAAAGTGGAGTTGGTGATTCACGAGCCGTCGGATGCGGTTGCTGGTTCCCAATCGCCGTCGGTGGCTTCGTCTGGTCCGAAGGCCAAAACCGTGCATCCTGCTCAGACCCAGGAAAGTTCCCCGTTGCCCAAGCCCCAGCCGCCCAGCTTACCGGCGATGCGGTTGAAGCTGTTTGTGGAAAATCAAAGTGTGCCTGCTTCTTCTGGGGCTAAGCGGGCTGAGGTTAAAGTTTCGTCCGGTTCGTCCCAGGCCACTGCCGACCCTTCGGCTTTCTCCCAAGCTGTGGTGGCTGCTCCCCCTCAGCGCAGGGAGAGTCCCCAATCGCCCCGTTCCAGCCGGCGTCGGCCCACCCGGGGCAAAGCCGTCTTGGAGCGTTCCCACTTGGCCCAAGATCGCCCCTGTCCGGTACAGAAGGTCCGCCTCGAAAAACCTTCCCAGATTCGTATTGCCACCACGCCGTCCACTTCCGGTGCTGCTTCGGGTGGCGGAAGTACCCCTGGGGTGCCGCGTCTGCATGCGGCTGCTCAGGCCGAAGAAGCTGCGTTTGCCTGGAAGGTGAACAGCCAGCGGCGAATCATGCCCGGCCAACGGATCGGGCTTCCTGCTCAACTTCCGGCACTGCGACAACCCACCTCGGCTGCCTTGGTGGCTCAGGCCCAAAGCCGATTTGAACAGGGCGACTTGGAAGGGGCACGCGATATGTACGATGTAATCGTGCGTTTGGAACCTCAGAGCAGTTTGGCTTGGGCCTATCGGGGATTGATTCAGTGGCGATTGGGCCAGTACCAAGCTGCTCAACGCGACGCCCAAAAAGCCCTCCAGCTCAACCCCCAACTTGCCCTGGCCCATGTGGTGCAAGCCCTGGCTCTGCAAGCTCAAGGCAAGCCCCAACAAGCCGAAAAAGCCCTCAGCCGAGCCTCACAGCTCCAAGCCCCCCAAGAGCTGATCGCCCTGCTTGGTGCTCAATGCACTCTGAAGGCTCAGCAGCCCAAAAAGACCTTGGAGTGGTTAGCCGGGTTCCGCTCGGTGGATCCCTGGGCGCAGATGTATCGGGCTCAGGCCCTCTGGGAGCTGAATCAAGACGCAGAAGCCCTGAGAGCTTTGGAAGAAGCGCTGCGTGCGTGGCCTCAGTGGTCGCAGGCGTTGGCCTTGCGGGCCCGGGTGTACTTGCGCCGAGGGCAGCCTGGGCCGGCCATCCGCGACTGGACCGTGGTGCTGGAGCATCAGCCCCAAAACCACTGGGCCCGATTCCACCGAGCCCAGGCGCTTATCCGGGCCGGAAAGTGGGCCCAGGCCCTGGAAGACCTCAATCGGGTCGTGGAAGCCCAAGGGCCCTCGCCCGCCGCGCTGCGTATGCGGGCTCAGGTTTACTTCCAACTGGGCAAACTCTCCGAAGCTTTGGCTGATGTAGATCAAGTGGTGTCGCAAAAGCCGCAAGGGAAAGACCATTTGCTTCGGGCGCAAGTGCTGCTGGGATTGCGACACTACGAGGAAGCCTTGGAAGAGTTGCAAAAGGCCGAAGCCAAAAACCTGCGCACCGCCGAGCTTTATATGCTTCGGGCCCAAACTCTGGAACAGCTCGGGCAGCACGAAGCCGCGCTGGCCGACTACGCCGAAGCTTTTCGGCTTCAGCCGGCACTGGTGCAGGCTGCCATGAACCAAGTGCGGTTGTTGCTTCGTTTGCATCGGCTCCAAGAAGCCCAAAGCGTATGCCGCCAGGTGCTCCAATTGGATCCCCAACATCGTCAAGCCCGGATCTATTTGGCCGAATCGCTTTTGGAATCCGGACAGGTGGAAGAAGCCACTCGGTTGTTGCAGGAGCTGATCGCAGTCCCAGGCCCCGAGGAGCAGATGGCTCACTTGCACCGTCTTTTAGGCAAGGCCTACGCTGCCCAGAAGAATTGGGCCCAAGCCCAGGAGCACTTCCGCCGGGCATTGCAGTTGCGGCCCACCGATGCCAAAGCCTACCTGGACCGAGCGTTGGCCTTGCTGGGGGCCGGGAAAGTGGAAGCCGCCCTGGACGACCTGCAAAGCGCCTGCCGTCTGGCTCCCGAAGATCCCCAGTGCCGCTTGGCCCGAGCCATGGCCCTGGAAGCCAAAGGGCTTTATCGTCAAGCTCTCCAAGACCTCAACTGGTTATTGCGTCATCATAAGTGGGCCAAGGGGTATGTGCTTCGGGCCCGAATCTATGTGGCCCAGGAAGCCTACGCCTTGGCCCTGGAGGACCTGAACGAAGCCTTGAAACAAGACCCTCAGCACTGGGCGGCCTACCGCCTGCGAGCAGCATTGCACTTGCAGCTAGATCAGCCCGAACAAGCTTTGGCCGACGCCCGAAAGGTCCCCGCTCGCAACCAGGATCCCCAACTGCTCACCATAGAAGGGGAATCGTTGCGTCGGTTGGGCAAGGTGCAGGAAGCCTTGGCAGTGTTGAACTCTGCCTTGGAACAAGAATCCCAATTGGTCGCTGCCCTGATCAGCCGCGGGATGGCTCATCTGCACTTGGGTAATCCGCAAAAGGCCCTGGCTGACTTGGACAAGGCTTTGCAACTTCAGCCGAACAACGCCCGGGCTTATTTGCAGCGAGGGGTGATTCTGGCCCACATGGGCCGGTATGAGGATGCGGCACGCGATTTTGAACAAGCCATAGAGCTCAACCCCAACGAGCCTAAAGCCCACGCTTACCGAGCTATGACCGCCTTGAAGCAGGGCAAGTACCGCGAGGCCGTGCGCTACTACACCGAAGCCCTGCGCTTGCATCCCCGATATGCCTTGGCCTACTACGAGCGCGGTCGGGCCTATTGGGAGTTGGGTCAGCAGCAACAAGCTCTCCAGGATTACCGTCGTGCAGTGGAGCTGAATCCGATTTACGCAGGGGCTTTTTACGACGAACCTTAGGCCAAGGTGTGCTCTGGTCCCTCGGGCCCAACATTGCGGCCAAGATAGGTGCTGCAGTTGTGTTTTTCTCTGCATTTTTGCTAGTTGCCACCTTTTTTCCAAACATCTGATATTTTCTGCACGACTGAGTTTACTCATTCAGAGCCTTTTATCTGTGTTTGGCATCTTTGCTAACGGCTCTTGATTAACAGGCCGATGAGGGTTGCTGGACGCCCAAGGGAACCTTCTGCATCGCAAGTACAAACTCCCCAAGTTCCGCCCTACCGGTCTTCCGTCCATGAGCACTTGAGTGGGTTGGCAAGGTTTGGACTGCACATTTTGTCCAGCAACACCGGGAGGAAAACGGCATGAGGTTCTTGGGATGCGTGGCGTTGGCAGCCTGGGTATTGGGTTCTGTTTCCACCGCGTGGGGACAAGAAGCACAGCAACTTCACCCTCCCCACGAACCCTCCACTGTGGTGCTGACCCGGTTGAGTCATCTTTGGGCCCGAATGTGGGACGAAATGACCCAATGGCCCTCTTGGCAAAAGCTGGCCGAATTTGGCCAGTTTGTGCAGCAGCTCCAGGAGGAGATGGCCAGCGTGGGGGCAGAAGACGATCCCTGGATCACTTTGGCGGAGTCGGTTCCTGCTGGCCCTCTGTGCCACAATTTGGCTTCCCAGCAAGGCACCCCTCAGCCCCAACCGCCTGTGCAGTGGGACGATATGTGGTTTCGAGTGGAAACTCCCTCGGCGATTGCTGCTGATTCCGACCCGGCGGATTTGTCCCAGGAGCAATTGCCTCTGGTAGCTCCTCCGCCCCAACAGCCCCCGGAGCCTCAAATTGCCTCCGAGGATCTGATGGAGGAGGGCTGTGGGTGCTACGATCCCAACGACCCGGGCACAATGGCTGATCTGGTACAAGATGTGCGGCACAGCACAGGACAGCAATTGGCCCTGCGAATCAATGAGGAAAACGACGGTCTGAACGATCCGCTTCCTGCCCTCCTCCGTCCGGCCGTGGCTCAAAAGGCTCCTTGGGTGCAGGAGTGTGATGATTTCTGCCATGCGGAGGCTGTGCCCACCCAGGTGGATTTGGAAGAGGTGGCCGTGGACCCGCCTCCAGCTCCCCCGGTGGACCAGCTAGGTCAAGAGTTGCTCCGTCGGACCCAAGCAGCTTGGCAACGGCTGATGCAAGGGGTTCGGGAAGCCGTGTGGATTCTCCGCTACGGAAACGAAACTCCCACAGTGGAGTCGGCTTCGCCAAGTGCCGTACCTCATAACGCCCGACAAATCCGACATGGAGACATAGGGCTGTAGCCCTGAGTGCTGGGGACAAACGAGCCTGTCTTCGGACAGGCTCGTTTTGCAAATGGCCTCCCGGGCAGGAGGTTTCGGCCTGCCAAGTTGCCCCAGGGGCAAGCGCAAGCCAAACTTTGGGTGTAAACGGAGTTTGTGTTTGACATTCCCCGGTGGGCCAATCAACCTGGAAAGCAGGATTTTGGGTGGATTTTGCTTGGCAAATTTTCTCCCCTTTGCCTACAATGAAATTGCGTATACCAGTCCTTTCGTTCCTATCTTTTCCTGTGCTCGTGTCGGAGCAGGCGGGCACGGGGCTGCGCGGCTTTCTGACTAAAGGAGCCAATACCATGTTGCGACTCATCCGACTGGGTCTGTGTGCTCTGCTGGTGGAGACCCTTCTCGCTCCTGGGGCCGGTGCTCAAGACCAGCACGCTCAATTGGAGTGGTATCAGCAGTATTTTGCCCTGACGCTCCAACCCAAGGCCACCTTGCCGGAGCACGAGGCCTGCCGGGTGGTCGTTCTGGTGGACACTTCGGCAAGCCAGCATGGCAAGTGGCGCCAGCGGGCCTTTGAAGCTCTGGACGCCCTGCTGGATCAACTTCCGCCGCAAGCTCAAGTGCGGCTGGTGGCGGTGGACCTGGAGGCCAACGAGCTGACCTCTGGCTTCACCCCCCCAGGAAGCCCACAACTTCAACAGGCCCTGGAAAAGTTGCACAAACGGGTTCCGCTGGGAAGCACCGATCTGCCCTTGGCCATTTCGCAAGCCATCAAACTGCTGGGGCATCCTGCAACGGAGCTCCCGGCCCGGGTGGTTTACATCGGCGATGGAGTCAGTGCGGTGAACCTGGTGGGCCCGGAACAAATGGACCGTCTGGCCAGCCAGATGCGACAGGCCCGGGCTCCGCTTCTGGCCTATGCCGTGGGTCCTCAGCGGGATGTGTTCGTCTTGGCCGCATTGGCTATGCACAGCGGGGGACGAGTGTTTGTGGATTCGCCTCAAGTCACTGCTCAGGAAGCCGGGCAGTTCCTTGCCCAAGCTGCTCGGAAGCCCGTGCTGTGGAACCCCCAACTGCTCCTGCCGGAAAAAGCCCTCTGGATGCCTCAGCCTTGCCCACCTTTGCGCCTGGATCGGGAGCTGGTGGTGGTGGGCCAGGCTCCCTTGAAAAAAGGTGAACGCTGGCAAGTGCAACTTCAGGCCCAACCCGAAGGCGGAAACCAACAGTTGCGGTTCCAGTTCCACGCCCAAGCTGCTGAGCCTACCGAAGATGTGGCTTTCCTGGCCCATGTGGTTGAAGCTGCCAAGAGCAATCAGGGGGTGATGCTTCCACTTTTGGGACGCAACGGACTGGGCGTGTTGCACACCTTGGCAGTGGAAACGGCTGAGGAATTGATCCAGTTTGGGCGTTTGGCTTTGGCCATGGATCGGACCGACCAGGCTCGTCGCTTGGCCCAGCAGGCAAAGCAGCTTCACCCGGCTCATCCTGCAGCCACCCTGCTGGCTCAGGCCACGGCTCAACAGCCTCAGCAGAAGGAGCAAACCGACACGATCACTCTCCAACCCGAACAGTCCCAACAAGCCCCTCAAGAGCTAGAACAATTTATCCGCCAGCAGGAAGTGTTGGCCGGACAGCTTCAGGCCCGAGTGCAGCATGTCATCAATCAGGCTCGGCGCATTATGCGTCAGAATCCGGAAGCGGCCATCAATGATCTGAAGATCATGTTGGAGACCGTGCTTCGTTCGCCTCATTTGAGCGAAGCCCAGCGCGAACAACTGAAGTCTCAACTGGAAGTGGCACTCCGGGAAGCGACTCGCCGTCGAGAAGAACTTGAGCAGATTCGGCGTTTCCAGGCTCAGCAGCGAGCCGTCCAGGAAGAAAAACAACGGCTTCAGGAAGCGTGGCAGCGTCAGCAAGAGCGTGTGTATCAACTGATGCTGCGGTTTGACGCCATCATGCAACAGATTGCTTTGGAAGAAGACGACCGGCGATTGAGTGAACTGATCGGCGAGGCCGAAAGCACGGCGGATGCTGCGGTGATTTTGGACCGTCACAATCCGGCTATTGCCGCGGCAGCGTTTAACGCGACGATGTTCGGGGCGTTGCGTGATGCCCAAAACTTGCGTCAACGCCGCATTCGGGGTGTGTTGGCCACGCTGCGAGCGGTGGAACGCTCCCACATCCCGACCTCCGACGAACCCCCCATCGTGTTCCCCGATCCGGAAGTGTGGCGTGAGCTGACCGAGCGGCGTCGGGAATATCAAGCGGTGAGCCTCTCCAGCACCAGCCCTGCCGCACGACGCATCCGCGAGGCGCTGAGCCAAGTGGTGGATTATCCCATCCTGGACGACACCCCCCTGGAAGAAGCCATCAAGCAGATCAGCGAACGCCATGACATTCCGATCACCATTGACCGTCGTGCTTTGGAAGACTTGGGGTTGGATCCCAGCAGCGAGGTGTCCGGCTGGCTGGAAGGGGTCACCTTGAGAACCGCTTTGAAGCGGATGTTGGACAACCTGGAGTTGGCCTACTACATCGACGAAGAAGTACTAGTGATCACGAGCCGCGATCGGGCCGCCGAGAAGCTCATCACCAAGGTCTATCCGGTGGGCGACTTGGTGGTGCCGCTGTTCAATCCGGCTGCCATGGGTGGGATGGGGATGTTTGGAGCCTTTGGTAGCTTTGGCGGCGGCTTTGGTGGAGGTGGCTTTGGTGGCTTTGGCGGCGGTTTTGGTGGCTTTGGTGGCGGTTTTGGTGGCTTTGGCGGCGGCGGTTTTGGCGGCTTTGGTGGCGGCTTTGGTCAATTTGGAGGCGGAGCCTTTGGCGGAGGATTCGGTGGATTCCGTGTGCCTTCGGCTCCCGCATGGCATGCCTTTGATGTGCCGTCGCAGCCCCCTGCCAAGCAGGCCCAACCGGCAGATCAATCGTCCCAAGCTCCCCAACAAGACTCTCTCCAACTGGCTCCAAAGACCGACGAGCCCAAACAAAAGTCGGCCAAGCCTCAGTTGATCCGGGTGCAGCCCCGTCAGGGCGAGTCGGTGGAGGAGGCGTGGGAGCGATACTTTGCCACCCACCAGCCGTCCCGCCGGGATGTACGCCACACGGTGCAACATCTCATGCACCAGAAGAAGTTCCGCGAAGTGGTGGCCTTGATTCGGGCCGCTTTGCGAAACCGGCAAACTCAGACCTGGATGTATGAAGTCATGGCCTTGGCCATGCTGGCCGACGACTACCCGCGCAAAGACATTGAGCGGGCTTTGATGTCGGCCGCGGAATGGACCTCCAGTGTGGACGACCTGCTGTATTTGGCTCACTACTTGGGTCGGATGCAATTTTATCGTCGGGCATTCCAACTGTGTCGCCAGGTAGATCGAATGCAGCCGGGGCGACACGAAACTTATGCCTTGGCTCTGCAACTTGCCCGAGCAATGGACGATCCGGAAGCTCTGGCCTGGGCTTGCGTGCAGGTGCTCAGCCAAGAGTGGCCACGACGATATCAAAGCGTGGTGGCTCAGGCTCAATACGCTGCAGACGCCTTGTTGCAACGACTCAAAAAACAAGGTCAGCACGAGCAGGCCAAGCGGTTTGAAGCTCAATTGCAAGAAGCCAAGCGTCGGGATGTGGTGCTAGTGGTCAGTTGGACTGGCGAAGCCGACATTGACCTGATCGTGGAAGAACCCACCGGTACGGTCTGTTCCTTCCGCACGCCTCGCACCAGCGCGGGTGGGGTGATGTTGGGCGACTATTACTCCAGTGCCACCTCCGGCCACACCCGAGCCGGTGAAGCCTATGTGTGTGCCAAGGGGTTCCCCGGACGATACCGCGCCGTTCTGCGGCGAGTTTGGGGACAGCCTACCGCTGGAAAGGTGCGCGTGGATGTGGTCACCCACTACGGAACACCTCAGCAAAAGGTGGTTTCCCGACTGGTGGATGTGGGTCAAAAAGACGCCCTGATCCTGTTCCAACTGGACGAAGGGCGACGCCAAGAGCCCGTGCAAGCTCACTTGTTGGCCAACGATGTAAAGCAATTGGCTCTGGCCCGACATCTGATCGCCCGTCAACTCCTGGCGGCCAACAACAGCTCGGCGGCTGCCAGTTTTGTGGGTTCCCGATGGCGGCCTTTTGTGGGAGGATTCCGTCCTGTGGTGGGTTCGGGAGCCGTGGGCTTCATGCCCGTGGTGGTTACCCTGCCGGAAGGAACCGGATTGTTTGCCCAAGCCGTGGTTTCAGCCGACCGTCGCTATGTGCGTCTGACCGCCTTGCCGTTCTTCAGCTTCGTGGCTGAAGTGAACACTTTCAACATGGCCACGGGAGTGGGTGGGCTGCAACGCAACGCCCAAGGCCAAGTGGCCGGACAAGGGCAAGGTGTGTTCGGTGGCGGATTTGGAGGTGCGTTCGGTGGAGGCGGATTTGGAGGTGGAATCTAACTCCCCTTCCCTGAAACTCCCTCGGCAGCTCTTAAGGCTGCCGTTTTTTTATGCCTCCGCTTGTTCAATCAACTGGCGGCAGATTTCCTGCACCCGGCGAGGATCTACATTGGGATTTTCTCGTTTGGCTTGGCCCACCAACGCCCCCAGGGCCTTGGTCTTCCCTTGGCGGACTTGCTGAACCACCTTGGGATTGGCCTCCACCAGTCGCCGACACAGCTCCTGCAGGGTGTCTTCGTCCACCGTCTGGATGCCCAGGGCCTCAATTGCCGTGTCCACATCCTGCTGAGTACGAAGCATGTGGTCAAACACTTCCCGAGCTCGGCTGCTGGCCAGGCGGCCTTGGGCGATTCGGGCCACGAATTGGCCCAGTTGTTCAGCACTGAGGGGGAACTGCTCCATGGTCCACTGCCGCTCTTTGAGCGTGCGGAGCACATCGCGCTGGACCCAATTGGCCGCTTGTTTGCCGTTGCCGGAGACTTGGGCCACTTTTTCAAAGTACTCCACCACGGCTCGCCCTTGGCTGACGATCACATCGGCGTCGTAAGGGGTGATGCCATATTGTTTTTGGATTCGCTCTCGGATGGTCGCAGGCAGTTCTCCCAAACTTTGACGCACTTGTTCAATCTGCTCGGGGCTGACGGTCACAGGGACCAGGTCCGGATCGGGAAAGTAGCGGTAGTCGCTGGATTCCTCTTTTTGGCGTTGGGGGCGAGTGATTTGGGCCTGATCGTCCCAACCTCGGGTCTGCTTGGGCACCTGACCCAACCGATGGCCCGTGGAGAGCCACTGGTGGTATTGCCGCTGGGCTTCGTAAGCCAAAGCTCGCTCCACCGCGCGAAAGCTGTTCATGTTCTTCACTTCCACGATCGGCGTGGCCACTGTACCCTCGGGTGTGTGAATGTGAAGGTTGACATTGGCATCCACACGAAGCGATCCCTCCTGCATGTTGCAGTCGGAAACTTCCAGATAAGTGAGCAGCAGCTTTAGCTCAGTCAGGAAAGCTTTAGCTTCTTCTGGAGAGCGGATGTCGGGACGAGTAACAATTTCCAACAGTGGGGTGCCTGCCCGATTCAAATCAATCCGACTGTCAGCCTGACCGGCGGTTTCGTCATGCAGACTCTTGCCGGCATCTTCTTCCAGGTGGACCCGGATGATCCCCACCCGCTTGGGCCCAAACCGGCCCCGCGGATCGCTGATCTCTAGATACCCGTTGCGGCTAAAGGGCAGATCGTATTGGCTGATCTGATAGCCTTTGGGCAGATCGGGATAGAAGTAGTTTTTGCGGTCCCACTTGGTCACCGGAGCGATCTCACAGTTCAAAGCCACTGCTGCCTTGAGGGCCAACTGAAACGCCTGCTGGTTCATCACGGGCAAAGTGCCCGGAAGGCCCAAACACACCGGACAAGTCAGTGTGTTGGGCGGAGCTCCAAACTGGTTGCGACATCCGCAAAACAGCTTCGTTTGGGTCAGGAGCTGCACATGCACCTCCAAACCCACCACCAGCTCATATCGGTGCTCGGACATACTCTGCAAGGCGATGAATCCGCGGAAACTTGGCCCAGTTTTGGCTCTGGAAACGCGCCAATCCCTGGGCGCTAAAGTAGCAGCCCTGCCCAGACACTCCAACCCCTGGAAGCTGGAAAGCTCAGGAGGTTTTGTGCGAAGCCTGGGCCTGCATCAGTGCCAAGAGTTTTTCCGCCACTGTTTTGGCGAACTGGGGATCGTTGATGTGGGCGTCCACTTCCACAAGCTCCACCCCAGGGGCCAGATTTTGGCGAATGGCATCAAACAGGGCTGCTCGTGCTTCAGGCCAATCAAACGGCTGTCCCGAGGCGTCTATGGCCGACACCCCCCGCAACGGAAGCACCACCGCTGCCGGTCCCCGACTTTGAGACACTTTTTGGGCAATATCGCGACCCAAAGCGGCACATTCCTCCGGCGTGGTCCGCATGAGTGTGACAGTGGGATTGTGGCGGTAGAAGCGCCGGTCTTGGAACTTCTGGGGCACGGTGTCGGGAGCATGGAAGTTGACCATGTCGGTGGCTCCCACCGAGACCACCTGAGGCACGCCCGTATGAGCTGCCGCTGTGAGCCGCTCCGGGCCTGCCGAGAGCACCCCGCCGACCAACTCATCGGCCAACTCCGTGGTGGTGATGTCCAGCACTCCGGCAATCAGTCCCTCGCGGATCAACGACTCCATCGCCTCCCCCCCAGAACCTGTGGCATGGAACACCAGCACCTCATAGCCGGCTTGTTCCAGGATTTCTCGGGCTTTTTGCACACAGGGGGTGGTGACCCCGAACATGGTGGCTGCGATCAGGGGTTTTTCTTGCTCTTGGGAAGCTGCCTGGGCCAAGCGAACCATGCCGGCCATTGCGCCGGCGGCTTGGCGCAGCACCGCCCGACTGATCCGGTTCAATCCCGCGATGTCCACCACGGAGTTGAGCATCAGAATGTCTTTGTTGCCCACATATTGTCTCACTTGGCCGGAGGCCAGCGTGCTGACCATCACTTTGGGCACACCCAGCGGCAGGGCTCTCATGGCTGCGGTGCCGATGGTGGTTCCGGCCGAACCGCCCAAGGCCAGCACGCCCGAGAGCTTGCCTTGTTGCCAGTGCTGAAGAACAAGTTGGGCCGCCCCTCGGGCTGCGGCTTCCACCGCCTTCCCGCGATCTTTTCTTTCTTGCAACCCGGCCAGCTCCACCCCGGCACAGCGAAACACTTCCTCCCGGCCAATGTCGGCCCGAACCGCAGGCTCGCCCAAACAACCCGTATCTACCAACACACACTCCGCCCCTTGTTGCTCCAGCAACTGCTTGACATACTCGGCCTCGGCCCCCTTGGTATCCAAAGTGGCCAGAATATAAACGCTCATCGTTCCCTACTCCTTCCTGACCCAAGAGGCAACTTCCAGATTGTACTTTTCCGTCCCGAAGTGTTCCAATTGGTTGCACTGGCAGCCCAACTCGCCGGACGCCGGAAGGTTTGGCTAAGCAAGCTTCTTAAGACCCGATTGAGAACGGCGTGGTTGTTAGAGCTCCTGGGCCGGAATGGCGCGGACTGCCTGACCGTCGGCAAGAGAGCTATCAGGGGCCAACACCACCAACTGTCCCAGAGCAAGTCCCGCGATCACTTCCACCTGTTGGTCGTTGAGGATTCCCACTTCAATGGGCTGGCGACGCACGCGACCTGCTTGAGCCACAAAAACGAACCAGCGTCCGCGAAACTGGAATGCGGCACTTCGTGGGACAAAGAGGGCCTGAGGATTGCGACGAATGTAGATGCGCACCCGAACCCGATACCCCACCCCCACCCCGCGCTCCAGCAGTTTTTGTCGTTCCTGGGGATCCAGTTGCACGATCACACGCACACGCTGCTGTTCCACGCCCAAGGAGCTGCGTTTGGTGAATCCGGCCGGATAGATTTGGGCCACCGTCCCCCGCACCGGTTTCTCTCCCACGGCCGGTCCATAAATGTCCACCTCCTGCCCTGGACGAATTGCTACGGCATCCTGGGTCAGCACATCGGCCTCCACCTCCAGAGTTTGTAAGTCCCCAATGTGCAACAGCTCCGTGCCTGCACTGAGGAAACGCTGGTTGCTGACCAGCCGCCGCAACACAACGCCATCGCAAGGGCTGGTCAGCAAGCTACGCTGCATCTTCAGTTGCAACTGTTCCAATCGTGCCTGGGCTTCGGCCAATTCCTTGCGTAGCACCTGGGTGCGGAGCTTCTTGCGGCGGATGTATTGGACCACCGCTTTGGGCAAAAGGGCCGTGGCCGTTTGCAACGCCACCAGCGCTTGATAAACCAGCCGGTCCTGCTGATAGTTCACATCGGCCTGGATCAGCTCGAGTTGGGCCTGTTCCCACACTTCGCGCGTGACATTGTTTTGTTCATACAGCCGCGAAATGCGACGAAAGTGCTGTTGGGCAAAATCCAGGCGGGCCTTGCCTGCTCGCATCCTTTCTCGGGCGGCATCCACCGTGCGGTTCATGGAAATGACATACTTGTGGGACTGATCCAGCACGGTTTGCTCCACGGAGGTATCTTCGTTTTCGGCCACTGCGGCTTGAAGCCGTTCCACGGCAGCTTGAGCGGCTTGGAGTTCTAGCTGGAGATCTTTTTGGACCATTCGGGCCACCACTTGGCCTTGGCTCACGGGCGTGCCTTCGCTGAGCGTGATGGCTTCAATGCGTCCAGTGTAGGGCATGGTGATGCGATGGATGTGAGGGAGCCGGGTTCGGGCCTGCTCGTCCACATACTGGGCCACCTCTCCCTGCTCCACAGGCACCACCTCCACCACCACGCGCGAGGCGTCCCACCACAAATAGCCCAACG
This sequence comes from Planctomycetota bacterium, assembly GCA_024279285.1. Lineage (GTDB taxonomy): Bacteria > Planctomycetota > Planctomycetia > Pirellulales > S012-138 > S012-138. The sequence goes on along the minus strand of JAJRRR010000108.1, from coordinate 2,192 downwards.
CACTCGCAATCACTGCACACGCTGCTGCCCACAGCAACCATCGCTTCATGGTTCCAGGCTCCTTCATGGGCTGCTTTTCTTATTCTCGCACATTGAGCACTTCTGTCCAATTCATGCGATGGATCATTCGTTGCACGATACCATGGGCTGCCAAGGCAAAGACCAGTGCGGCTACCAGTGTTTTCACCACCACGGTGCCAGAAAACACCACAGGCAGACGAAACATTTCGGTTTCGTAAATCCAGGCCAAAAAATGGCACAACCCATATCCCATCGGCACGCCTAAAAGCGTTCCTGTCAAGTTGGCCAACAAAGACTCACGCAGGAACAGGCTACCAACTTCCCACGCTCCATAGCCTAACACCCGAAGCGTGGCCACCTCCCGCTGGCGCTCGGACAAATTGATCAAAGAGGTATTTAATATCCCGCCGAAAAAGATCACTCCGGCAAAAAGAATCAAAAGCCCAATGAAAATCGTATTAACACTGATCAGGGTATCTTTCAAATTGCGAATCATGTTTCGACGAGTAGAAACATACCTCAGACCAGGTTGACTTTTAAGCTGCAAGTGGAGTTTTGGAAGCGAGTGTTCGCGAGAATTGCCTAGAATCTGAACTCCAGAAACCAACTCCTCGTGATCTAAAATACGGGCCAGGTAGCGGGCGTCTATATAAGCTCCCAGGCCCAGATAAGAGTCTGTAATTTTAGCAACTTGAATTGTCCGGGGTAATTGATCTCCTTGGTTGGGCGTTATTGTGACCACAGAACCAACGCGGACTTGCAACACATCGGCCAACTTTCTGGTCAGGAGTAGTCCTCGCTCGGGCACTGGAATGCGCTTGCCGTCTTTGGTGCGAGGGGTGGTCAAGACTGCCCCAGGCTGCACGCCCGTTAGAGTAATCCGTCGTCGCCGATGTCCGTGGGCAATCGTGCATGGCAGCCACGTGACGGATTCCAAATAACCAAGGTCACTTAGCTCTTGAATATCAACAAGAGATTCTGTGTTATGATGACCCTTGAAGGTCAATTCCATATCAGATCGCTGTATCAATTGAAACTGAAAATCTAACAAGAACCACATGGACTCATGCAACATCAATCCAGCAGTCAAAAGAGCCGAGCCCATTGCAGCCGCTGCAACAACCGTCGCCCAGCGAACCGGATGTCGCATCAGATTCCGCAGAACCAATCTCCAAGCAAATCCGATCCGGTTCCAGAAGAACCGGATATGCTCCAGCCAAATTGCTCCTCCGATAGATGGCAAAGCAGGGCGCATGGCTTCGGCCACTTGAAGCCGGAACACTCGCCAGGCCCCTTGATAAACCCCTAGCAGACTTACTCCTATGGAGATCAAAAGTCCAACTGCAATGAGATCTAAATAAAAATAAGGACGCAACTCAGGAAATTCGTAAAAGGTACTGTAGATGCGGGTGACCCAGATGGACAGCAAATAGCCGCCCACTCCACCAAGGATACCTGCTGCGGCACCAACGGCCATTCCGAACTTGAGCACATGCCAAAGCAATTCACGGTCGTGGTAGCCAATGGCCTTTAAAGTGCCAAGGATGGTTTGTTGTTGCTGAACCCAACGAGTCATCAATGCATGAAGAATCGAAGCCGCCACAGCGAAAAACATGGTGGGCATGATAAATGTAAATGTTCTTAATCCCTCTATTTCTTCCGTGAGAAATTGATGGCTTGGTTGGTTTCTCAAGGGAGTAGTACTTAGCACACCATACGCATGCAGACGCTGTTGAATGTGGTTCAGGATTGCGTCCACTCGTCTCTGTGCTTCGGGGGTGAGTCTGCCAATGACTTCGTTCACAGCTCCTTGAAAATCAAATACCTCTTCGGCAAACGAATGTTTTATATAAAAAACGCCGAAGTGCTCAGGATCTGGTGTGATGGCCCCTGGGCCCATCATATAGACAAACTCACTACTAATCGCCGTTCCCACCACAAATAGCTCTTGCCTTCTTCCACCCAAAAGGACATGAATTTTTTGCCCAGGCTGAATTTGATGTACTCGAGCAAAGGCATCACTGATGATTACTTCGTTTTTACGGTGGGAGCTAAAGTATCCACCTCGTCGGATAACGATCCGGTTCAAGGTTCCTTGCGAGCGCTCAGGCAAGGAGAGCACCAGGGCATTGAGTACCTCGCGGCTTTCGGCCAGATCTACTGTTGCCAGA
>JAJRRR010000107.1 GCA_024279285.1 Planctomycetota bacterium | reverse complement strand
GAGCCGCTGAATGTAGGCTTGCAACTGCTGATCGTAGAACTGGCCGATTTCATCTAGCACTTCTTCCAGCGTACCGGAGCGTTGGCCCACGGCCACCAACTGGCAAACCAAGCGAGGCAATTCAGGAGCTTGCAGGGCCCGGTCCAAAGGTTCTCCTTGGGTGATCAGCTCGGCGGCCCGAAGGAGCCGGGTGCGAATGGCCAGGTTGCCTGTGCTTTGAGCGGTGATGTGCAGGGCTTCCAGCAGATTCATTCCGGAGCGCAGGAGCATTGCCAGAGTTTGTCCCATTTGGGCCATCAAGGCTGCTTGCAACACCGTGCCCAACAGAGGGATGCGCAGCAAGGTCTGGTCCCAAGCCAGGCGTCCCCGGTGTGTGCGTCGCAACAGCCACAGCCCCAGTCCCGACCCGGCCAGGCCCAAAAGCACATAGGGCCCGTAGTCCACCAGCCAGGCCGACATTCCCACCAGAGCCTTGGCTGCCCAGGGGAGCTCGGCTCCGCGTCGGGCAAAAAAGGCGGCAAACTTGGGAATCACCTTCACCACCAGGAACACCGCCACGGCCACAGCCACCAGGACTACGATGGTCGGATAGATGAGGGCTGATGCCAATCGGGCCCGAAGGGCCAACTGGCGTTCCAGAGCTCGGGCAGCCCGATCCAGCACCTGGTCCAACTGGCCCGTCACTTCGCCACTTCGTACCAACTGCACCACAAAAGGAGAAACCAGCCCGGAACTCATGCTCAACGCTGAAGAAAACGAATGCCCCTGCTGTACTCGTTGGGACAGTTGTTCCAGTTGGAAGCGGATCCAAGGGGTGGGAGCTTGTTGGGCGGAAGTTTCCAGAGTCTGAAGCAGCGTCAGTCCGGAACGCAACATCAACGCCCATTGACCAAGCAAAAACACCCGATGCCGGGCTTTGATCCGCCGCTGCCAAGGCCACCGGAGGCCAGAACTTTGCTGGGAACCAGGGTCAGTTTGGGGAGCCAAACGCAGGACAAACCATCCTTGGGTGCGCAGTGCGGCGGCTGCGGCCGCCTGATTGGCCGCTTCCAGCCGACCTTCCACACGCCCCCGCCCCGGGGCCAACGCTGCATACTCAAACGCCGGCATCGGTCTTACCTGCTTGTTGAAAATCAGGAATGTCCCAACCTACACCGTGGCCTGGAGCACTTCGCTCAAGGTGGTGATTCCCCGAAGCACTTTGCGCACTCCGTCCTGACGGAGCGTTTTGAGCTTGCTTTGGGTGTGTTGTTCCAAGGTGGTTTGATCGGCTCCCTGGGCCACCAGGCGTCTCAGACTGCTAGTCATCTCCAATGGCTCAAAAAGCCCCGTGCGTCCGAAGTATCCGGTGCCCAAGCAGCGAGCGCATCCGCTTTCGGAGGCATCAAACACCTGGGTGCCCGGCTCCACGCCCAACAGTTCAGCCTCACCTGCTTCCACCGATCGGGGCTTGCGACAGCCCGGGCACAACTTACGCACCAGCCGTTGGGCCATCACCAACTGAAGCGTGCTGGCCACCAGGTAGGCAGCGCACCCGATGTCCACCAAACGACTGATGGCACCCAAGGCCGAATTGGTGTGCAGTGTGCTAAGAATCAGATGGCCGGTCATGGCAGCCTTGATGGCCACATCGGCGGTTTCCAAGTCCCGAATCTCGCCCACCATAATCACATCCGGATCGTGCCGCAGAAGGCTCCTCAGGGCCGAGGCAAAGGTGACCAACTGCCCATCCACCTGAACCTGCGACACCCCCGGCAACAGATACTCAATGGGATCCTCCACCGTGAGGATGTTGCGTGCCTGGCGGTCCAGTTCGTTCATGGCGGCATAGAGTGTGGTGGTTTTCCCGCTTCCGGTAGGTCCGGTCAGCAGGATCATACCGTGTGGGCAGCCCAGCGCACGGCGAAACAGGCTCAAGTCCTCGGGGTCCAGCCCCAAGGCTTCCAGTTTCAGCTCCACGGTTTCGCAGCCTAAAAGTCGCAAGGTGACGCGCTCGCCCCAACGGGTGGGAATGGTGGCCACGCGAATGTCCAGCGTCAGCTCAGACCGTCCCGGGGGCTGGAAACTGAACCGCCCATCCTGCGGGGCTCGCTGCTGGGCAATGTCCAGTCCGGCCAGCACTTTCACCCGAGAAGCCAGCGCCGCTCCCAAGGACGAACTCAAGTCGCTCCAAAACAGTCGCAATCGCCCGTCTATGCGAAAGCGAATCTGGTAGCCTTGAGCCGTGGGTTCCAGATGCACATCCGAAGCCCGATGCAAAAACGCCTGGTGAATCACTTCGTCCATCAGTTCCACGGCGTCCAGCCCTGGGGCGGAAAGCCCTGGGGAGGGAGCTTCGGGAGCCATTCGGGCCAGCAGACGCTGGAGCGAGTCAGGATCGCAAAGAGCCAGTTCCACTTGGGCGGCGAACAGTTGGGCCATGCGCCCCGGCAGACTCGGATCGTCCGGCTCCAAAGTGGCCACCAGCACCGTGCCGTTGTTCTGACGCACCGGCACGGCTCGGCCCGTGCTACGCAAGCCGACGGGCGTTCGGGCCCAAAGCCCAGAGTCCACCTCGGCTGTGCCCAAGTCCACAAAGGGCATTTGCCGCTGCTGAGCCAGGGCCCGATAGAGCGCGGCAAGCGGTAGTCTGCCCTGGGCACAGACCACCTCCAGCACCCGGCGCCGCTTCAGTTGAGCCTGGCGGCGCCACTGCTGAAGCTGCTCAGCAGTGAAAAGTCCTGCCTGAATTCCGGCAGTCAAAAGTTCTTCAGCAGCCACAGGCATCAGCCACCTCCGGCTTGTGCCAGGAGACGGAGACGGTTTTGGACCAGCTTGGGATCTCGGGCCACGGCCAAGGCCACCTGCGGCTCCACCAGTCCGCGATGGATTAGCCCGGCCAGCGAAGCTTCCAGAGTTTGCATTCCCTGAGCTGCGCCGGTTTCTATGGCGGCGTAAATCTGCTGCGGCTTTCCAGTGCGAATCAGGTGAGCCACGCCGGTGGTCACGCGGAGCACTTCCACCGCAGGCACTCGGGCGGTTCGGCCAGGCGCGCGCGCAACGCATCCAGCAGGGCCGCGTCCGGGAACGCAGACGTGTTCCCCCGGTTCCAGCCACACCACGGGGCGCCCGTCTCGACGGACCACCGGGACCGATTGCCCGTCGGCATGCACGGCCTGGGGCCAGCGGCGTGCCGAGCCGGGCTGGGGCACGGCACTG
>JAJRRR010000106.1 GCA_024279285.1 Planctomycetota bacterium | reverse complement strand
CCTGTTTATATGTATCATCTGCTGTCAAGAAGTAACTTTTGAAAGATGACTTTTTAGCAATAATCGTGATACTCCACTGTTCCCCGGGTTGACGGAAATATCTTTGGCCTACTCGCGGGTTGTCATCCATCCCGTAAGATGCGTAGAACAACCCTTGAGTAGTCTTGTTATCAGGACGTGGACGCAAGTTGTGCTGGCGGGCAAACTGAGGATCAGGATCGTATCCTGGTCTGGGTTCATATCGGTCTCGAAATTTATAAAGTCTAGCTCCTTTTTGCGTCTCAGAAACTGGTTCCACCACCACGCGCACTGCGCCACCTCGTTCTGTGTTGCCCCAGATGACGGATTCTAGTTCATAAAGCTCTTTGGAGCTCAAGTACCCAGCGTGCATGGTGCGCCACCACCAGCGCAGAAGACCCTTGACGGTGGCGGCTCGCAGGTCACAGCTATCCTTGGCATTGGGGCCAAATTGATCAGCACCTGCTAAAAAAGCCGGAGTGACCAGCTCTACGGTGAAAGTCTTCTCCTTGCGCACTGCCTGGGAATGGGCCTGTTGCCAGGTAGCTTCCACCTGAGAATAGTTTAACTCTTGAGGAGGGGTCTCTAATTGAAACTGTCCGTATCCGGTATTGGTCTTTGCCCCAGCACCTGAGTGTTCCAACGCCCCGGCAAGCCATTGGGCTGCTAAACGCAAAAGCTCTTTATCTTCTACACCAGCCCGAAGTGATAGCACAAAGTGCCATTTTTGATGGGCTTTGACGGCCAAAAAATAGACCGGTATTGGATTTTCCCAATCTCCGGGAGGATAGCCTCCTTTTTCCTGGTAGTATTTGGGATGATGATTGTTGACGATGTCCTTTATTAGCCGGGGAGGACCTTTCATGCACCAAGCGTCGTGAAATACCACAGCACCAGCAGAGGCCGCATGTTCTTTCTTGCGAGATTTTTCGGCTGTGGAGTTGGAAACGGATTTAGGCTTCCACGGTTTTGCCCTATCGCTGTTAGGACTCCATCCAAAAACGCGTTCTATTTTTTCCCAGGCAGCGACAGCTTTTTGTTGTTCTCGGTCGTTTTTGGGTTCTCCGTTAGGATCGGCATTGAACTGCGTCGGAAACCATACGGTTTCGGCATAAGCTCGTGCCATCCCCTTGAGCCCACTGCCTGGAAGATATGCAAATCCATAAAGTGAGTGCAGACAGATACCGGCATTTTCCAATGCCGAGGCTCGTGAAAGATGAAGAGTCAAAGCGGTGGTGTTCCGAGCCGTAAAAGACAGCGCATGCTTGAGCAACTGGAAAAAGCTTTCACGGCGCTTAAAAAGTGATTTATAAAAATTAACATCAAATTGTCGGGTCAAAGTGACGACTTGATCTATTGTTGGCGATTGGACCTTGTTCTGAAGATCAGGGATAGCCTGGACTCGGCCTCTTTGTCCGTTCACATTCACGGTCTTGGCAAACTTGTCCAAAGCCAAACCAGGGTGACGATTTTGGTCAACCAGATTTGCAATTGCCGTGGGTAAAGGAACCTGAGCGTTCATGGTTTTTGATCCTGACATGCCAGGGAGTTACTCTTCTCCTTTGCCGATTCCTTCAGCTTCCAGGAAACGATTGAGCCATTCCAAATAGGCCAGCACTTCATCGGTAGCTTGGCGAACGAACACGGAGTCGCCAAAAACAATGCTTTGGAGTAAATTTTGAGAGTTCCCTCTGGCGAGTTTCCGATGGTTGAGAATCCAGTCGCTTAAGTCTTGGTGCAACTGGTGAAAAGCAGGACCCCGGCCGCTGCCTCCTTCGTCCCTTTCTGCTCGGGCACAAAGAAACGCCAGGGCTTGTCCTAAACCCGATGCCATGATTCTTACGGGCAGTTTTTTTGCTTCCCGGCCATAGTGATCTTTCCAGTTTTCTTCTTTGATCCGCTCAACAGCTTTCCAAGCATGACGCGCTCGCCGTTGGGGCAACATGACTTGAGATTCTGCTTGAGCAGTCATGGTGCGTACTCCTTTGATTGAAGTTTTTCTATGCTTTTATTCCCAAGGCACACAACCCTTTTCCGATGGTTTCGTCACCTCCGATTTGAAGCATCTGAATATTTGCATTTATCAAGTGATTTAGAATCTCTTTGGCGGAGAGCGCCTGTTCTTTGTTTCGCGAGGATGACGCAACAATTAGGGAGTAAAAGATCGTTTCGGAGGGCAAGAATTCTTGATAAAACAGTGCTCCCTGATTGACTGTTTTGGTCTCGTAGTCCAGACCGATTCTTGCAGTCACTTCCGTGCAGAAACGCACAAAGTGCGTAAGCTGGTTGTCATGAACAATAACGAGTCGTTGCTGGAGCATCTGAGGATCAAGCGAACTGCAACGAGGGAGAGAGGCAAGTTGCTCTATAAGTTCGTCTGCCTTTTTTGTTACTTGGAAGATGAATTCTTCCAAAACGACCTGGTTTCCGGTGGGTAGGAGACTTTGAGAGTGCACCCACGCTGCATTTTCAGGAAGCCCGGCAAGTTCGGAAGGAAGACTCAGCGAGGCATGGTTGCCGATTAGCTCCAGGTCCCGACTCAAGCGCTGTAGCACCCCGGGAGAGGTGACCCAGGCAAACACCCCTTGAAGTGATCGCACGGGAAAGGCGAACAATCGGGCATCGGTGATGCTCACGGCTCCGGCATGCTTGGCGGCATCTTGAGTTGCTGGACCGAAGATTGTAGTCACCAGGTTTCCGTTCCCATTGCGCTGAAAAGCGTCCCGAAGCACCCCCTTGAGCGAAGAGCCAGGGATGGTGGGCCAACGCGTGTGTCGTTCACGCTGCACGGGCAGGTCCACCACTCCCAAGGCTGTGCCTGAGCCTGGGTGCAACGGAGTTAGGGCATGAACCCACAAAACGGCAGTGGCAGAGTGTTGGTTAGTCATCGTTCCAGACTCCTTGTAAATAGCATCCCCAACCTTGTTGTTGATCTAGAGAGTCATCACTCAAAGCCTTTGGCAAAGACTGGAGTTGTTGTTTCAGGAAGAAGACACTTCCGGCTGGGAGGGCGAATCGGCTGGGCTTGGGGCCACCTCGGACCAGGTCCCAGCCCGATACTGCCTCATAACCTGAAACCGCAGCCGCTTCCACCACTCCCTCCAAAGCCTGGGGAAGCCACCCTGAGCTGCACAAAGCCGGAGTGGTCAGCACCAGATAAGGTTTGTGCTTCGGTTGGACTTCCACACGAAGGCTTTCCCATGCGGAGAACCACTTGGGCACTACACGCACATGGCGCATTTCCCCGCCTAGGTGAAGGGTTTTGATCTCCTTAGGCCACTTCTCCTGGGGCAGACTCACTTCCACATAAAGCGCGCACTGCAGGTCTTGCTGGGGGCGCCACAGCAGGGAAAGAAACTCAGCAGAGTAGATCATGCCCTGTTGCACCGTTCCCGTTTGGGAGTTCAAACCGATGCCGGTGCGGCGGTCCGGGAGAATGAAAGAAGGCAGACGCTGAGCAAGATCGGACCAATCCTTCACCTCCTTTCCCGACCGCAGCAACCCACACTCCTCAAAGCACTGGGCAACTTCTTCCAGAGCGATTTGCGAGCATTGAAGCATCTTGGCCATTAAGTTCCACGGAACCCAACTAAACGGCAACTTCTCCAGCTCTTCTTGCCCGTAGAACCACAACGGTCGCAACTCTTGCTCGGCCGAGTAGGTGCTTTTCCAGCCCAAGAGCTGGGAAGAAACTGGCCGGAGGGCAACCAGTCGGGAATTGCAGCACCTCCAGTGGGCGGGGGGAGCAAACAAGAGATGAAGCCTCTCTTGGTGTTGCACGGCAAGCCAAGGGCCCTGGATGGACACTTCGGTCAGGAACTCTAAGCCCTGGTTGGCCAGAGCTCCCTGGAGGGTGGCTCCGCTTCGCACATTGTTGGCCAAGCGCTGGAAGTCGCAACCGTGCTGTTGCATCAAGGCGGTCCACACGGCTCCGGCCACGGTTTGGGGCAAAGGCATGGGGCGGCTGGTGGCATAGCTGGCCTGTTCAAATGGCCGTCCGTCTCGGAAAAACAGCACATCCAGCGGCTCCATCACTAGTCCGACAGTTTGCACGGGTGTGGCTGTGGTGCTCATCGGTCGCGCCCTCGTGCCAGGAAGGAAGCAGCTTGCCACAGTCCCAGGAAGTTTTGAACCACCTGACGCTCTTGTTGCTGCTGCGTTTTCCGAGGCCACCGCTTTTGAGGTTCCAGGGCCTCGCAGTACCGGTCAAAGCACTTGATCAACAACTCGGCGGCCTCTTGGGCAGTTCCTCGTTGGCCCGGAGGAGGGAATGGCTGTTTCAAAGGCTGAGCCAAGGCAATGCCTATGTGCTTCCAGGTTTGTTCTTCGGTGCGCATCAGTTGGCGTTGCAGCAGGGACTTGAACACTTCCAAGGGGAGCTCCCAAGGCTGAGACGGATCGTCCGAGAGCATCCGCCGTAGTTGATACACCCACCGGTCAGAAGCCGACACTCGCTTGGTTAAAAACTTCTGTTTGTCACCAGGGCGGTAAAGGTTGAATTGAGCAAAGCTTTGATGCCAAGCTTGCAACAGGGGGACGAACTCCCAGGGGCAAAGCACCCGAGAATGCTCGCCGCTTCGGCGGCGGATGACCAGGTGAAGGACATTGCGGCCTTGGTTTTTGGCCTGTTTTTCCGCATGCCGGGCTTCCCGAAGCACACTGCGCAAGTCGTCTTTGTAGTGGGCCACGACCAAGGCGGCTGACATCGTGGCCCGAGGGCCCATCAACATCCGCCACATCCCTCGATGGTCTTTGGCCCAGGGTTGTTGATAAGTCCGGCAAAGCTCATGGGCGCAAGCCAAGGCGGTTTCCAGAGGCAGCAGAGCCAGCACATCGTCTCCACCGGCATAAACCACCACGCCCAAGTGCTCCTCTACGATGTCCGGAACAAAATGCAGGGAAAAGTTGGCCAGGGCTTCGCTGATGGCCATGTGGAAAGCCGGCGTGACAAGCCGGTTTTGCTCCAAGCCGGGATGGTCGCCCAGTCCTTTGTTTTGAAAGAACTGGACCAGCTTGGGGTGGTAGCAGTGGCGGAGCTTGGGCGAGAGTTTTCCTTGGAGCCATTGCCCCAAGCGATCCCCGTCCATCATCAACACGGCATAGTAGGTGGGAGAGGGACCAAGTTGCTCTGGATCGGTCAGGTGGCGTAGTTTTTTCAGGAGCTTTTTGGGAGGCTGGTCCTCCGTCTCATCGCGATCAGCTTCTTCCCGACTGTGCCAGTGAAGCCAGTGTCCGCTCCAGGGAGGTGCATCGCCCGGATCGTCAGCCCAAGTGGCCGGGTTTTCAAAATCAAGGCTGTTGTTTCCGGAGCGGTGTTTGGCTCGCTCCAGCCAGCATCGGGCGGCCACTGTGGCAGTGTCAGGCAAGCGAAGTAGCCGACGATCGTCAATGTCCAACTTCTTGGCAAAAAACACCGGTCCGGCAAAGCGTTTCACTAAGGCCACCGAACCTAAGCGCTCTCCACGACGAACTCGCACTCCGCCTAGGGAAAGCGGCGGGCTACCCGGCTGCTGGCCGGAGAGCACTTCCCAAAACTGGCGGAACTTGGCCAACTGAGCTGGCCCCATCGCTTCGCTGCGGCCGGTCATGGAGCATTTGGGCGGAACCCATTGACCGTTGGCACCAGCAGGTGGAGGCACCCGCCGCAACAGCTTGTCCGCTTCCGCCACGCGGCTCAGCAGCTCCATTCGCATCTGCCAGCGGCCAATTTCCCGAGCGGAACCGTTGGGGTAAACCTGCTGGGCAAATTGGCGAATTTGCTGAATCGCTGGAGGCAATTGTTCGCGGCCAAGTAGCCATTTGGTAAGCAACCGATCAGGATTGCCCTGGGCCTGAGGGTCTTCCTCGGAGAACTTTTCGTGCCACGGTAGCACTACGGTGCGAAAGTCAAACTGGTGCTTGATGGCGTGATCCCAGAGCTTGTCCCAATCGGCAAATTCTTCAGGGATTTTTTTCTTCAGCGCATCGCGCACTGTGTCGGCAATTTGGAGCCAAGCCTCTTGGGCGGCGCGGCGCACTTGTTTGGCCAGCTCTAGGGCCTGGTCAGCTTCGCTCTCCGGGCCGCGGGAAACCACTGCCACGAAACGGTTGGGCAGGCAAGCAATCAGACGACGCCGAAATTCTTGTTTTTGCGTATTCTCTGGGGTGGGATAAGGGAATCCAGTTTGATGCTGGAGCCACAGTCCATCAATCAGGGGGTTTCCACGGAGCACGGGATAGATGATGGCCGTGGGCCCATAGCGCCGCAGCACTGGTTCCATAGCCTTGGCGGTCAGGTAGGCCAGGATCATGCTGCCGGTCCACAGATCGCGCAGGGATCGGGCTTCTGCAATGAACGACTGCACCGGACCGACGGAAAAGCTCAGAAAAACTGCTCGCCGCTGACCGTGTTCAACAGCCGGGGCCAGGGCGGCCACTGTGTCCATGTGTTGCCAGATGGTGTGGTCCGGGACGCGAGTATCAGCCGGAAGCAACCCGTAGCCAGGGTCCAACTGCAATGCCATCTGTTGGGGTAACCATCGCCACAAGGCCAGAAACTTGGCTTCGTCTCCGCTGCGGTTGTACTTTCGGGGCAGGTCCTGGGCCAGTTCGCGAATGATCTGTTGCACCTGTTGGGTTTGAAGCTCTCGGGGAAGCTCCGGTGGAGATAGTTTGTGTTGGTCCTGGCTACCTACCAACAAGTGATGAATTCGCAACTCCTCTTTGCCCACGATTGTTCCGGGAGCGTTTTGCCAGGGTGGAGTAGGAGAGCGTTCCAAGGAAGAGGCCAAAATGTCGGCAGCTTGGTCAGCTTGCTCCTGGTTAATGTTGATAATCGTTTCCAGGTATTGCCGAGCCCGAGCCACATGCCCCTGAATATCCAGGGCTTTGTCTGGTGGATCGTGCAACCAGGCATGCAAGAGCAAACGAGCAGTCTTATCGTCCATCGTAGCCCACTTGTTAGTTGGAGACTTGTTTTCCCCGGGCCCCGTCAGTTGAGAGCGTCCGTCCTGAACGAAGCCCCCAAAAAACGCATCCCGATTATAGGACTCTGCAACCGGGATTCAACTTTTTGTGGTCATCTTTTGTCCAGAACAAGGTACGCACTTTGGGGACTTTTTCTGACAGTTTGCGGTTGGGGAGTATGGGTTTTCGGGGGATTTGATTGGCCAGAGGAGACTAGAGCTGGACAGAGAAGCCAGCTCCCCAAGTACGAGCTGGGTCAAGAACTCAGGTGCTTTGCAGCGCCTCCACGACCAGGTCGCCCACTTCGGAAGTGCTATAGCCCATGCGGCCGGCGGCTTGGCTTTTCATTTTGTTGCCCGTGACATACTGAACGGCCTGAAGCACGCGGTTGGCAGCCTGAGGATAGCCAGTGTGCTCCAACAGCATGGCCATGGCGCTGATGGCAGCGATGGGATTGATCACACCCTGGCCGGTGTATTTGGGAGCGCTTCCGCCCATGGGTTCAAACATGCTGGTTCCGCCTGGTTCAGGATTGATGTTGCCTCCGGCGGCCACGCCCATCCCGCCTTGCAAAATGGCTCCCAGGTCGGTGATGATGTCCCCGAACATATTCGTGGTGACGATCACATCGTAGTACTCAGGATTTTTGACCATCCACATGCAGCAGGCGTCCACATGGTTGTAGTCGGCTTGGACATCGGGATACTCCTGGGCCAGTTCCTGGAAGGTGCGCCACCACAGATCGTGGCCGTAAGTCAGCACATTGGTTTTGGCCACCAGGGTGAGGCGTTTTCCTTTGGGATTGTTGCGGCGTCGGGTGTACTCAAAAGCCCAGCGAATACACCGCTCACAGCCCCGTCGGGTAAAAAGAGCCGTCTGAACGGCCACCTCGTCCGGAGTGCCTTTTTTGAGAAATCCCCCTGCTCCGCAGTAAAGGTCTTCGGTGTTTTCCCGAACTACCACAAAGTCGATGTCTTCAGGGCCTTTATCTTTCAGCGGGGTTTCCACCCCCGGGTAGAGCTTCACCGGGCGGAGATTGATGTACTGATCTAGCTCAAAGCGGATGCGCAACAGGAGCCCTTTTTCCAGCACCCCAGGAGGCACATCCGGATGACCCACCGCACCCAGGAAAATCGCGTCAAATTTGCGCAGGTGGTCCATGCCTCCCTCGGGAATGATCTCTCCGGTGCGCAGGTAGCGCTCCCCTCCCCAGTCCAGATAGTCGGCTTCAAAAGTGATGTCTTCCAGGGCGGCCACGGCCTGAAGCACTTTCATGGCTTCGGCCGTAACTTCCGGCCCTGTGCCATCTCCTGGAATCACGGCGATTTTGAGCACCCGAGCGGTTTCCTGGTTCATGGTTTCCAGCGACATCAGGAGGGGACCTTGGCACCCACGAGCAGCTCAGCGATTTGCACGGCGTTGGTGGCAGCTCCTTTGCGCAGGTTATCGCTGACGCACCAGAACACCAGCCCATTGGGACTGGAAAGATCCTTACGCACTCGGCCCACAAACACCTCATCCCGACCATCGCACAAATGGGGCATGGGATAGACCCCTTGCCCCAATTCATCTTGAAGCACCACTCCTGGTGCGGAGGCGAACAGGGAGCGGGCTTCTTCCACGCTTAGCGGGCGTTGGGTTTCCACCAGGATGCTTTCGCTGTGGCAGTTGGCCACAGGCACGCGCACGCAGGTGGGACAAATCTGGATGGAGTCATCTTCCAGAATCTTGTGCGTCTCGCGCACCATTTTCATCTCTTCGGAGGTGTAGCCTTCGTGTTTTTCCGAGCCGATTTGAGGGATGAGGTTGAAAGCGATGGGATGGGAGAAGGCTTGATACTGGTAAGGTTTTCCTTCCAGATGGGCACGGGTGCCTTCGGTCAGATCGCGCATCCCGGCCACGCCGGCTCCGCTGGTGGCTTGATAGGTGCACACCACCACGCGGCGAACCCGGGCCGCATCGTGCAATGGCTTGATGGCCACGACCATCTGGGTGGTGGAGCAGTTGGGGCTGGCAATGATCCCTTGGTGGTCTTGCAAGGCCTGGGGATTGACTTCGGGAATGACCAGCTTGACATGCGGTTCCATGCGCCACGCACCGCTTTCATCCACCACCACAGCTCCGCGTTGAACGGCCTGAGGGATGTACTCTCGAGCCACGGGATCGGGCGTGGAGCTGATGACCAGATCACCTGGGCGAAACAGCTCTGGACGCAGGGCCTCCACCGTGTGGGAGCGGCCGCGAAATGTGAGCGTGGTTCCGGCACTT
>JAJRRR010000105.1 GCA_024279285.1 Planctomycetota bacterium | reverse complement strand
ATGCCCAGGATCAGCTTCCCCTGTTGGTAAAACTCCCACAGCATCGTGCCCAAGTGATGACGCAGCCTGGTGGCCAGAATCCTTCCGGCGGCAATGTCGTCTCCGAAACTGAACCCCCCAGGAATGCACAGCACTTGATATTGCCGGAGCAACTGAGGGGACTCATCGAGCCGGAACACATGGACCCGATCGGCCTGGGCCCCGGCTAGTTCAAAGGCATGCTGGGTTTCCCAATCGCAGTTGGTTCCGGGTGCCCGAAGCACCAGCACTCGCACCCTGGCCATGATCGTGCCTTTTGGAACGCCGAACGATTTCTGCCGAGTCGGTGGTTGGGAAGTGCTTCGGTTATGCCATGCCCTCTCAGACTTGAAAAGCCCCTCAAGAAAATTGGCCGACAAAATCCGGCCTCAGCAAACCACTCCCCCGGCGAGCCTGCGGCTTGAGCCTGAGCCGCAAGAGGGTGGCCTTGGGGCTGGGGCGAAGCGAAGCTGCTCAGGAAGCCAAACCTTTTGGCAACCGAGACTTTGGATCACGCGCGCTGGCCCTGGCAGCGCACAAAAAAATGGGCTCGACTGGATTCGAACCAGCACGAGGTTTTACCCTCACCAGGCCCTCAACCTGGCGCGTCTGCCAATTCCGCCACGAGCCCTCTTGCCAATAAAAAGTCTATCCACCCTTCCAAGCGAGTCAAGCGAAGCCGAAGTGGACTTATCCCGGCTTTGAGGACTCTTTGCGGGTAGTTTGGCAGACGGCTGCTTGCAGCTTGGGACTTGAAATCAGCGACCGTTCTACATCGGCATATGTGGCAACGGGGCTGTTGTGTCCGCCAAGAGTGTGGGAGGGTTGGGCAAAAGGGGCTTGTCCGTTTCAGTCGGTAGATTCTGACTCCTGGAAACTTCCTCACCTTGCGAGCCGCCTGCTGGTCCCGAAGGACAACCAACGCCAAGCACCCCCACCCGTTCCCAACAGAGGGACCCAATCCCCAACCAAGGGCTCCTGCTTGTAGGTAGATTTCCCCGTGTCCCCTGCCCGGAAGCGTCGCCAGGAATCGTCGGCCAACTGCTGGTCTGTACTGGGGGCTCCATGCGAAAGTCGTGGATCGGGCTGCATGCCGACGACACTAGGCTCTTTGCAATGGAGGCAGTCTGTGTTGGTGATTTCAATCCCTCCTTGCATGGCACAAGGATTCTAAATCGTTTGCGATTACGAGGAGGGCAATGCTTCAAAGCCATCAATTGGGTCATCGGGGACGGGGAGAAAGCGAGCGGAACTCCGCGCTCCCGGGGCTGGAAACCGGCGTGGCTTGGTCCAAAATGAAAAAGACTGCAGTGTCCCGAAGTGGTCCGAGCCATGATTGTTCTGATAGATAATTACGATTCATTCACCTACAACCTGGTCCAGCGGCTCGGGGAGCTGGACCCGCTGGTGCAATTGAAAGTGTTTCGCAACGATCAGGTGGGGCTGCAGGAGCTGGAGGTACTGGAGCCTTCTCATTTGATCATCTCCCCGGGACCTTGTACGCCTCGGGAGGCCGGCATTTCGGTGCAAGCAGTGCGACACTTTGCAGGTCGGGTGCCGATCCTGGGCGTGTGTTTGGGCCATCAGAGCATTGGTCAGGCTTTTGGAGCCCGGATAGTTCGGGCCGGACGCATCATGCACGGCAAAACCGACATGATCCACCACGACGGCCAAGGGGTGTTTGAAGGGCTGCCCAATCCGTTTGAGGCCACTCGCTATCATAGCTTGATCGTGGCTCCTGACTCCGTGCCGGAAGAGCTGGAAGTGTGTGCCTGGAGCACGGCTCCGGATGGGACTCGGGAGATCATGGGCATTCGCCATCGCCGGTGGCAGATTCATGGCGTGCAGTTTCATCCCGAGAGCTTTCTCACTCCCAGCGGATACGAACTGTTGCAGAACTTTTTGCAGCTTCGTGAGACAGCAAGGGTGGAATAGATCTGCCCTCCAAGGGCCAAACCGATGAGAGGGCGTTGGCATGAGTGAACTTCTGCCCGTGGAAGAAGCCCTCAGGCGGGTGCTGGAGCTGGTCCGCTCTAAGCCGCTTGAGCGTCGGGAGGTGGGCGAGAGCATGGGCCGGGTGCTGGTCCAGCCCGTCTTGGCCGATCGTGATCTGCCCCCCTGGACCAAAAGCATGATGGACGGATATGCGGTCCGAGCCCAGGACCTGCGGCCCGACTCTCCTTTCCGTCGGCAAGGCTGCTGGGAACTCCAGACCGTAGGCGAGCTGACCGCCGGCCAGGTGTGTCAGCATCCCTTAGAGCCAGGGCAGGCGGTGCGCATTATGACCGGAGCTCCTTTGCCCCCGGGAGCAGATGCCGTGGTGATGGTGGAATACACTGAAAGCGTGGTGCATGCCCAAGACCCACAGCCCCGAAGACTTGTCCGAATCAAGCGACCTGTCCAGCCAGGCGAAAATGTGCTGCCCCAAGGTGCCGTTTTGTCCCAGGGGGCCGAAGTGTTGCCGGCCGGTTGGGTGCTCCGACCTCAAGATGCGGGGCTGCTGGCCGAAGTGGGCGCAACTCAAGTGCTGGTGGCCCAAGCTCCTCGGGTGGCCATCTTGGCCACCGGAGACGAACTGGTGCCAGCCGACCACACTCCCGGTCCAGGACAAATTCGCAACAGCAACGGACCCATGCTGGAAGCCTTAGTTCGACAAGCCGGGGGGGTGCCGGTTTGCCTAGGCATTGCTCAAGATCGGTTTGACTTGTTAACCCAATTGATCCGCCAAGGGCTCCAAAGCGATCTGCTGCTTCTGACCGGAGGTGTGTCCAAAGGGATCCGGGATCTGGTGCCCGAAGCACTTTGCCATCTGGGCGTGCAGCCTTTGCTGCGCGGAGTGGCCCTCAAACCTGGCAAACCGCTGTGGGTGGGAGTGCATCGGCGAAACGCCACTTCCACACTGGTGTTCGGGCTGCCGGGCAATCCGATGAGCACCCTGGTGTGTTTTGAGTTGTTTGTGCGGCCGGTGCTTCGGGCCATGAGTCGTCATCCTCAACCCAGGCCTCAGTTCCTCCCAGCGCGATTGGACCGGCCTTGGCAGCATGCTGGCTCGCGCACCACCTTCCATCCCGCTTGGCTCACTGCAACCGATCAAGGGTGGATCGTCACTCCGGTCCGGTGGCAGGGTTCGGCCGACATTCAGGTGTTGGCTCGGGCCAATGCTTTGCTGCGCTTGGAGCAAGGGCGCCCACGGTGGGACGAAGGGGAACTGGTTCCTGTGCTTCCGCTTCCAGGGGGGCAGCTTGGAGGAGTTGGGGCGGCGGAAGCGGAAAAAGAACACACCCCGCAGACTCCAAACGCCGGAAGCAATCAGCCATGATTCCCCCACGGTTGATGAGCGCTTTGGGATTGGTGGCCATGGTCGCTTTGGCATGGCTGCTCAGTTCTCACAAAAAACACTTGCCTTGGCGGGTGGTGTTGGCAGGGGTGGCTTTGCAGTTCGTGTTTGCTTATCTGACGCTCAATACCCAAACTGGCCGGGCTTTTTTCCAGAAGGCCAACGATTTATTTGTCACTTTGGTGGGCTGCACCGACAAAGGGATTGAGTTCGTCTTTGGAGTTTCGGCTCCCCAGCAGCCGGCTATTTTGCAGTCGTTTGCGTTTCGGGCTTTGCCGACCATCATTTTCTTCTCGGCGCTGATGTCGTTGCTTTACTACCTGGGAGTGATGCAGTGGGTGATTCGGGGCTTGGCTTGGGTCATGCAACGCAGCTTGCGCACATCGGGAGCGGAAACGCTTTCGGCGGCGGCCAACATATTCGTGGGCCAGACCGAAGCCCCCCTGGTCGTGGCCCCCTATCTGGAAGAGATGACCACTTCGGAGCTGATGAGCGTGATGGTGGGAGGATTTGCCACGGTGGCCGGAGGGGTGCTGGCTGTGTATGTGACCCAATATGGCATCTCCGCAGCCCATCTGCTTACCGCTTCGGTCATCTCGGCTCCGGCAGCCTTGCTCGTGGCCAAAGTGATGGAGCCTGAGCTGCAAGTGCCCAAAACCCTCGGCACAGTTCGCCACATGGTGCGTTCCCCGGCTCAAAACGCTATTCATGCTTTGGCTCTGGGAACCACCGAAGGACTCAAGCTGGCCTTGAATGTGGGAGCCATGCTCATTGCCTTCCTGGCCGTGTTGCACTTGGTAAACTTGCTGTTGAATTGGCTGGGCAATCAGTTGGGCTATCCGGGCTGGAGCCTGGAAGCTCTACTGGGTTATGCTTTCTGGCCTATTGCCTATCTGATGGGTGTGGAGACGAGAGACTGCTGGGCGGTGGGGCAATTGATGGGCATCAAGATGGTGGGCAATGAGTTCCTGGCCTATGCGCGGCTTCACCACTGGATGCAGGAACACACCGTGCGTTTGTCGGACCGTTCGGTGGTGCTGGCCACCTATGCTCTGTGTGGGTTTGCGAACTTCGGTTCCATTGGGATTCAAATTGGCGGCATCGGGGCGTTGGTGCCACAGCGTCGGGGGGAGTTGGCTCGACTGGGCTTTCGGGCCATGTTGGGCGGCACCCTGGCTGCTTGCATGACCGCCTGCGTGGTGGGCGTGTTGATGTAAAGCCCCAGGAGTTTGGGCCCAAACGGACTTTGCCCCCAGCCAGGGTTTTCCTGGCTCCGGGGTGCTTTATAATCGCCCCAAAGAGTTTTACCCCCTACAAATCGGAATGACCCATGAACCCTACTGCCCGAATCGGAGCAGTCGGCTACCTGAACAGCAAACCCCTGGTGGAAGCCCTTCCCCACCTGGTCCCCCAGGCGCAAATCGTTCTGGATGTACCTAGCCGCCTAGCCGATCTGTTGGCGGCGGGCCAGTTGGATGTGGGCCTGATTCCTTCGGTGGAGTATTTTGCTCACCCTCAGTTTCGCATCGTCTCCGACGCTTGCATCGGATGCGCAGGAGCGGTGTGGAGCGTAAAACTGCTCAGCCGGGTGCCGGTGGAGCAGATCCGCTCTTTGGCTTTGGACGAAGGCTCTCGCACCAGTGCCGCTTTGGTGCAGATTCTGCTGGCCAAGCAACACGGCGTGCGTCCCCGGGTGGAACCCTTGCCTTTGGACCACGACCCCTTGCAAACCACCACCGATGCGGTGTTGGTCATAGGGGACCGGGCTATGGGAACCCAGCCCGATGAGCGGTTTCCGGTGGTGTGGGACCTGGGACAGAAGTGGTACGAGTGGACGGGGTTGCCGTTTGTGTTTGCCATGTGGGTGGCCCGACCCGAAGCTGACCACCCCTGGCTGGCCGAGGTGCTGAACCAGGCTCGGGATTGGGGATTGGCCCACCTGGAACAAATCGCCCAACGCGAAGCTCCCCAACTGGGACTGTCTGTCCAGCAGTGCTTGAGGTATTTTCAACATAATCTGCACTTTGTGTTGGGTCCCCGAGAGCGACAAGCACTAGAACACTTCTACCGCTTGGCTCGTCAATGCCAACTCGTGCAGCAGGAGGTGTGCCTTGGTTACCAAGACTGTCGCCCAAGTGCTTGACAAAGCCGTAGAAGGCCGGCGGATTACGCCCGAGGAAGGGTTGCTGCTGCTGGAGTGCGACGATTTGGCCGCCTTGGGCCAGGCTGCCGATGCCGTCACCCGGCGGCTCCATCCGGAACCCTGGCGCACTTACAACATTGATCGCAACATTAATTACACCAACATCTGCTCGGCCACTTGTGATTTCTGCGCCTTTTATCGGCGT
>JAJRRR010000104.1 GCA_024279285.1 Planctomycetota bacterium | reverse complement strand
CCTGATCCAACACTGCCCGATTCCGCTCCAACCACTGGGAAATCTGCGGGTGCTGATCCCAAAGCTCCGGCTGGTTGAGCAACTTGCTCATCACATCCCAGTGATTCGGGTCCAGGTTTGGGGAATCCTGGGGGAGTTGACGCCAAAAATCCTCCCAGGGGAGAAAACGGGGAGCGTGCTCTGGAGGTGGGGAAAGTGCCAAGTGGTGCATCGCCTCCGGGCCCACAAGCTTTTCAAACTTCTCAGGCCCAAGCAGCGGAAGCAGCAGCGTGGCGGCGTTCTCTTCCCTACGGATGTCCTTTCCAAAGTAGCGGTTGAGGGCTTCGGGATAGTCGGGCAGGCCGTCCTGATCCAGCGGCTGGGTGAAAAAAGTGATTTCAGGCCGAACCTCCACAACCGGAACGGAACCCACCCCAGCAGTGGTAATCCAGGGGACCACTTGCCAAGCCATCCCAAGCACCGGCAGCATGATTCCCACTGCCGAAACACACCTCCACCAGCGGGATTCTTGCCAGGAGGAAGCAGAGGCTCGGCTCATCACTTGCGCCCCGGAAACTCAAACACTGTGATGATTGCCCAAGGTGTTTTTCATTTTAATACCTGAGGAGCTTTGGCCCAACTTCGGAGCAATCCGAAGCCAAGGGTTTTCGGCAAGGTTTCTCCCGGGAGCCAAGCAATCGGTGGCCAGCGGGAGTTCAACTGACCCGACGCCGCTGAGTGGAGCGGTGCTGGGAGCAAGGAGGAGTCATTCCGGCCAACCGGCGGCAGGTGCGCACCACTCCAGCACAATCCAGATCTAAATCGGCCAACAGTTCGTGCCGCTCGCCGTGTTCTATAAACCGGTCCGGGATACCCAAGCGGTGCACATGCTCGGTGGGCAAGCCGGCATCGGCGGCTGCTTCCAGCACCGCGCTTCCAAACCCACAGTGCAACGCCGCTTCCTCCACGGTGAGCACAAACGGGGAGTCCACCAAGGCGGCTTCCAGCAGTTCCCGGTCCAGGGGCTTGACGAATCGGGCGTTCACGACAGTCAGTTCCAGTTGATCTTCTTGGGCCAGCACCTGAGCAGCTTCCAGGCACTCGTGCAACAAGGTGCCGCAGCAGAGGATAGTCCCATCGGGCCCGTCGCGCACCACTTCCCAACGCCCCAGCTCCACAGGAGCTACTTGCCGGGGCACGGAGACGGCTGGGGCTTTGGGATAGCGGATGGCAACCGGATGCGGCTGGCTTAACGCCCAGGGAACCATCCGCCGCAAGTCTTCGGCATCACCGGGCACGGCCACGATCATGTTGGGAAACAGCCGCATGTAGCCCAAGTCAAACACGCCATGATGGGTGGGCCCATCAGGCCCCGTGAGCCCAGCCCGGTCCATCATGAACACCACGGGCAAGTCTTGCAGGGCCACTTCCTGAAAGATCTGGTCAAAGGCTCGTTGCAAGAAGGTGCTGTAGATGTCCACGATGGGCCGCATGCCCACCTTGGCCTTTCCAGCGGCAAAGGCCACGGCGAAAGACTCACAAATCCCCGTGTCAAAGAACCGATCCGGGAAATCGTCTCGCACCCGCTCCAGCTTGTTCCCCTGGCACATGGCTGCTGTGATCACGGTGACCCGGGGGTCGCATTCCATCTGGCGATAGATGGTTTCGGCGGCCACGGAGGTATAGGTGGGCTGAGAGCCTTTGGGACGCAGGGGGATCACCTGCCCTCCTTCGTGACGGAAGGGGCTGGGAGTGTGGAAGGTGACCGGGTCCTGCTCTGCCGGGGGAAAGCCGTAGCCCTTTTTGGTCAACACATGCAGCAGGATGGGCCGAGGCACCCGCTTGACCATCTCCAGGTAGCGGATCAACTCGCTCAGATTGTGCCCGTCCACCGGGCCCACATAGTCAAATCCCAGCTCCTCAAAGAGCATTCCACCGTGAAAACCGGCTTTGACGGCCTCTTTAAGCTGCCAGAGGAACCGCTCGGCCGGATCGCCTACCACCGGCACGCTTTTCAAAAACCGGACTACTTCGCGCTTCAGGTTCCGGTAGAACCGGTGCATCCGGAGGCGGTCCAGGTATTGGGCCAGCCCTCCCACCCGAGGGCAGATGGACATTTCGTTGTCGTTGAGAATGACCAGCAGGGGGCGTTTCATTCCTCCGGCGTTGTTGAGGGCTTCGAACACGATTCCCGAGGGCAGGGCACCATCGCCAATCACGGCCACGGCGTGCCGGTGGGACTGGCCTTGCAACTCATCTCCCACCCGAATCCCCAGCATCGTGGCCACGCTGCATCCGGCATGGCCGGTCATGAACAAGTCATAGGGGCTTTCCTGGGGGTTGGGATAGCCCATCAGGCCCCCTTTCTTGCGAATGGTGGGAAACTGTCGGTATCGCCCGGTGATGAGCTTATGCGGATAAATCTGATGACCCGTGTCCCAAATGAGCCGGTCCTGGGAAAAGTCAAACACCCGATGCAGTGCCAGACACAACTCCACCACGCCCAGGTTGGAGGCGAAGTGAGCCGTGCGCACGGCCAGCAACCGGCACAGCTCTTGGCGGATTTCCTGGGCCAGTTGTTCCAGCTCTTTCAGCGACAGGCGTTTGAGGTCTTGAGGTCCTTGGAGTTGGGGAAGGATTTGGGCCATTTAGTGGCTCCTTTCCAGCACGAATTGGGCCAGGGCCACCAGCCCGGGATGCTCCAACCGCCCACGGCGCAAGTGTTCCAGCGCCTGCTGAATCCAGCGATGAGCTTCTTGCCGACTGGCTTGCACCCCCAGCAGGAGCGGATAGGTCAGTTTCCCGCGCCGGTGGTCTTTTCCCACGCGTTTGCCCACCTGATCCTCTTGCCCACAGTGATCTAACAAATCATCGCAAATTTGGAACGCCATGCCCAGAGCGTGGCCGAATTGGGCCAGGTGTTCTTGCACTCCTTGGGAGGCTTGAGCACATAGGGCCCCCAACTGAGCCGAGGCACAAAACAAAGCGGCGGTTTTCCTCCGATGGATGGCCTGCAGGAGCTCTGGGGAGCCGGGTTGGCCTTCGGCGGCCAGATCGTCGGCTTGTCCGCCTACCATCCCACAGGCTCCAGCGGCTTGAGCCAGCAGGCGGACGCATCGGGCGGCCACTTCTGGGGGCTGGAGTTGGGCCAGAACTTCAAAAGCCAGCGTCAGCAGCGCGTCGCCAGCCAGGATAGCCGTGGCTTCGTCAAAAGCCCGATGCAGTGTGGCCCGACCCCGACGCAAGTCATCATCGTCCATCGCCGGAAGATCGTCGTGAATGAGCGAATAAGTGTGGATCATCTCCACCGCGCAAGCGGCCGGCAGAGCTTGTCGGACAGAGGCTCCACAGGCCTGAGCCGAAAACAGCACCACCAAAGGGCGCAGCCGCTTGCCCGGGGCCAGCAGGCTATAGGCCATCGCTTCCCGCAGACGCGCAGGACACTGCCAGCCCCACTCGGAGGACAGGTGGTTAAACTGCACCCATCGGGCAAGCTCCGCTTCCAACTGCTCCTGCAACGGAGCGGCCAGGGCTTGGAGTTCTTCTTGGGCCGTGAAGCTCATCACCACACCGCTACGCTCAACAGCGGTCGTTCTCCGCGGAAGGATGGAACGGTTCGGTTTGCACTTGGCCTTGTTCCGTGATGGCCGTGAGTTTTTCTACCCGAAGTTGGGCCTGTTGAAGCAACCCGTGGCAGTGTTTCAAATAGCCCACGGCTTCCTCATACCGGTCCAGCGATTCTTGAAGACCCAACTGCCCCTCCTCCAGCTCCTGCACGATGGCCTCCAGGCGTTGCAGGGCTTGTTCAAAGGAGAGCTTTTCCACCGAGGAAGTTTTTTTGCGTTGGGCTCGTTTGGCCACGACACCTCTCCTGCTGGAACCAAGCGGAGGAAACCACTATGGTTCTATTTAACCCCAAACTAGGCAAGTTTTTAACCGCCAAGAGCCTTTTGGCAAATTGGTTCCTGGAACCAGGGTAATCCCGTCGCGGGAAACCTAAACCGGCTAGTTTTTCCCAACCCAACTGCTGAGGGAGCAATGCGATTGGATTTTTCGGGCCAGAGGGTGTTGGCCGTGATGGCCCACCCGGACGACTTGGAGCTTTTGTGTGCGGGAACCCTGGCTCGTGCCCACCAGGACGGGGCGGCGGTGGGAGTGTGCGTGATGTGCCAGGGAGACAAGGGTCGGGCTCCCCAACAGGCCGACTCCCCCCAGCAGCTTGCCCTTCTGCGACAAGACGAGGTGCGTCAGGCACTGAAGCTCCTGGATCCTCAGGCGGCGTGTTTCTTTTTGCAAGTCCCAGATTCCCAACTGGCCGACACCCTCCAGATCAGACAACAACTTATGGAAGTGTTTCGCCGGTTCCGGCCCACGCTGGTGATCACTCACTACGCTCAGGACTACCACGCCGACCATCGGGCCACGGCCCAGGTGGTACAAGCGACCAGTTGGATTGCAGCTTCCGCAGGCCAGGCCAGCTCCCACCCTCCGCTGCAGCAACCCCCGGGAGTGTGGATGGCCGACACCGTGCAGGGCTTGGGTTTTGAACCCCACTTTTATCTGGACATTTCGCCTTTTTTGGAACTAAAACGCCGCATGCTCCGTTGCCACGAGAGCCAAGTAGCTCGGGCCACTGAGGAGGCTTTCGCAGATCTGGAACAGTTGCTTGTGCAACAGGCCCAATGGCGCGGAAGCCAATCGGGGGTGGAAGCCGCGGAAGCGTTCCAGTGGTTGCAGCAGTGGAAGCGAGTTCGGGCCTGGTAGCCGGGGAGAGCAAAGTGATGCTGTTGGGTTGGGTCAGCGACGAGCATTTTCGCCCCTTGGCCGGAGTTTGGGTGGATGTGCTCAATGCTCAGGGAGAGCATGTAGAAACGCTCTGCGCGGGGGCCACGGGCGGGTTGTGGGCAGAGCTTGCCTCGGGTCAGTACGAGCTGGTGCTGGCTGCCCCGGGCATGACGCCCAAGCGGACCACGCTTCGTGTGCCTGAAGAAGCGCCCAAGAACTTGCGACTCATCTCCCAGACTCTTTACGGCTATGTGTGGCCCAAGTGGGTCCAGGGCGGCCAACGAGCCCGGCTGTGCGTCCACAGCCCCGAGCAGTATCACGCTTCGCTTTGGCGCTATGGGCTGCACAAGCAGCAGGTTTGCAATTGGGGTTGGTTTGACGAGCACGCCCCAGGTAGCGAACTGCAACAAGTCCCCGATGGCGATTGGACCCAACAGCCCCTGAACTGGGGCACCCTCGGCTATGGGGGCAATGTGCACAGCCAGTGGGTACAGGCTCCGGAGCGTTCGGGGCTGTATTACATTCACCTTCGCACCCCTTCGGGCCGGGAGTTAGGGATGCCCTGGGTGGTGGCTCCCCGTGCTCCCGAAGCCCCAGTGGCTGTGTTGCTCTCCACACTGACTTGGAATGCTTACAACTCCTTTGGTGGTCGGAGCAATTATTTGCATCCTGAGGGACTACCCTCAGCTCCTCCCGTGCATGCCCGGTCCGAAATCTCTTTCTATACCCGAGAGCCTCGCACCCGATACACCGTGGAGCACTATCCGCCTTTGCACTTTGAGCGTCCCGAGCCGTGGAATCATGTCCCGTTGGACCATCAGGCCTGGGAACCCATCCCCGGACGCAATGCTTGCCATCTGGCCCCTGCTGAATGGCGTCTGCTGGCCTGGTTGGAGCGGCAGGGGGTTGCTTATGACACTTGGGCCGATGTGCAGCTCCACGCCGGAGAAATGCCCCTGGAGAGCTATCGGGTGTTAGTTCTTGGGCCCCATCCGGAATACTGGACCGAAAGCATGTACTGGCGCGTCAAGCGTTGGGTATGGGAACGAGGCGGGCGGCTTATTTACCTTGGAGGAAACGGCATCAACTGCGCCGTGACCTTGGCCGAAGACCTCTCGTGGATGCAAGTGCTCAATGGGGACCAGCGCCGACAGTGGCACCAAGGCATCCCCAGCCGGTTTGCCGATCGTGTGGAGCCAGAGGCCGCGCTGTTGGGCGTGATGTACGACACCCGTGGCGTGATGACCGCTGCCCCTTATCAAGTGGTGCAGGCCAAACACTGGGCATTTGAGGGCACAGGACTGAAAGCCGGGGAATGTTTTGGTCGCTTCAGCCTGCACGAGCGAGTGCCCGGGGGAGCTTCCGGCCACGAAACCGACAAACGCTGCCGACATTCTCCTCCGGGTACGGCGCTTTTGGCCAAAGGCACCAATCCCGACCAAGGTGGAGCCGAGATGATCTACTATCGCACCCCAAGCGGTGGAGAAGTCTTCGCCGCAGGCTCCATCACCTATGTGGCCGCGCTGCTGGTCGATCCCCAGGTTTCTCAAGTCACCCAGAATGTCTTTAGCCGTTTTTTGCAGGGGTGAGGGTTGCGAGGAGAGCACTTGGTTTTCAACAGAAAAGCCCCGGGCGGGGGTGACCCGGGGCTGCGGACGGAAAGGGTGCCGGGTACAGATGTGAGGCGCTATTGCGCCGTTCCGGCACGGACGGCCTCCGAACTTTCCGTTCGGACTGCAACAGAGGGGGAAGCAGGGCTCTCCTCGGCGCCAGATGTGGCTTGTTCGGTGCCAGACCCGTCTTCGGCTTCCAGGTGGAAGCGGGCCAGCAGTTCACACAACTGGTTGCTCAGCTTGAGCAGTTGCTGGCTGGCTTGCTGAGTCTGGGTGGCTCCGGTGGCTGTGTCCCCCAGCACCTGGTCCACATGGGTGATCCGCTCGGCAACTTCCTGAGTGGTTTGAGCCGACTGGTTCACCCCTTGGGAGACCATCTCGGCGGCGCTGGCGGTTTGGGCCACATTTTGGGCAATCTCCTTGGTCGTGATGGACTGCTCCTCCACGGCCGAGGCGATGGTTCGGGCCACCTCGTTGACATTCTGAATCACCTCCGTGATGTGATTCACT
>JAJRRR010000103.1 GCA_024279285.1 Planctomycetota bacterium | reverse complement strand
GCACCAGGCCTGGGCCACTGCCCAAGGGAAGGTTACCACGGGGGAAAACGCTTCTTTACAGCAAGAGCCTTCCCAGTAAGAACTTACGGCTAGAAAAGTCGAAAAAGTGGTAACCATGCCCAGCAAGGCCAAGATCACTCCCGAAGACCAGGAGAAAATGACCGCTTGGTTGCTGGAGGGGCTTTCCCTCAGGGAGATTGCCCGGCGGCTGGGGGTGAGCCACCAGGCGGTCAAGAAGCGGCTGGAGCGGCATGTGCTGCCCGCCTTGGCCGCCCTTCGCCCCTATGCCCAGGGGCACTACCTGGCGCTGCTTCGGCACCTGTACCGTCTGGCCATGCAGCACTACCTGGACACGGGCGATGCCCGGCACTTGAAGGGGGTGACCTGGGCGCTGGAGCGGGAGCTGGAGCTGGCCGACGCGATTGCCGCCCAGGAGGACCCGCTGCGGGTGGCCGGCAAAACACCTGAGGAAGTACGCCAAGAAGTGCTTCAGGAAGTGGCCCGGTGGGCACGGGAGGACCGTCAAGCTCGGGAAGTGCTCCAGCGTGTGCTCTTGCAGGGAGGGAGCCGGAATTGATCCGCACGGCCGAGCTTCTCCAAAGTGGCTTTGCCCGCTTTCGCCCCCGGCCTGACCGGCCGGAGGCTTTCGACCAGCAGCATTCGTTCTGCTATGAGCGGGTGAGGATGGCCATTCTGGTCGGCGGGAACGGCTCGGGCACGACCACCGCGGCTGCCTTCAAAACGGCCCTGTTTCTGCTCTCCCAGCAGCCTCCGCCCCGTAAGGACACCCCCTTCTGGATCGTCTCGCGAAAAGGTGTGAAAAACGTAACATGGAAGAGTAGATCGTACCGGGGGATAGGCAGTCCAAGATTTGTAACAGGCACCAGATGTGCTTGAAATAATGCTGAGAGAAAAGTGATGGGAGACTACACAAAATATCGGGAGATACAGAATGACGGATTGTTTGCAACAGCAGCTTAAAGAATTATTCCAAAGAAAAACTTAGGAGGGATGCGGGTTTTTCTCTTCGCAAAATTCTACGAAGAGTTACTGCGACATTACTTTGAAAGACAAGGATTCGAAGTTCTTCCCGGCAAGCCCAAAATTTTCTGGAACAAGATTCCTTTTCCAAACAATAAAGTACCTCTACGACTTGCAAAAAGTCTGAAAGAGCGTCAACAAAGCGCACTTTATTGTATTCCAGATGGCCTCTTTCGACGGGGAGAAGACTACTATATCTGGGAAGCAAAAAATTGGGTACAAGACCTTTTTTCGTCGCCATTTGCAGATCGCGTGTGGGATTTTCCATGGCTCCTTGCGAGAGAGGTGGAGTATCGAGGACAAAGCTATAAAATCCGAGGATTTGTCATATCATGGTGGGATCGTGAGCAAGGAATGGATGAAGCATTGACTGAGCTTAGGAGTTCCATCTATCCCCTAACCGTCGATATTGTATTAACGAAGGATGTCCTTCAAGAATGTATAACATTCCAATACGACTGGTATGTCAAGTTCATTAGATACATACGAAAAAATGTGGATCAATTCTTTGATGTACTACTTGGAGACTTTCAAAAATAGATTGTCAGCTAAAAGGATTACCTGAAGCTTCTGCTGCCCCACCAGATGACCTTTGCCGGAATCGCCACCAGCCTGGCCCGTACCTACTACCCCTCCGACGAGGCTTTGCGCCACTCCTGGGAAAACGCCCGCTACATGCGAAACGACCTGGTGGTGACCGAGCCCCTGGAGCACCGCCAGAGGACCTGTGCCCTGCTGGACTGGTTCGTGGAGCCGGAAGACCCGCAGGACCGGGAAGCCCAGCAGCTGGCCTCCGAAGTGGAACGGCTGCTTCGGCGCATCCCCCGATTTGTGCAGCTTCGGGAAAACCTGCTGCATGCCATCTGGTACGGCCGCTACGCGGTGCAGCTTCGCTACGAGTGGAAGCGCATCGGAGGTGCGCTTCGGCTGGTGCCGGTGCAGTGGAAGCCCATCCACGGGGACAAGCTGGCGTTCCGCTGGGATGATCCGCTGGGACCGCCCCGGGACGGCAAGGTGGGCATCCGCGTCTCTCCCACCGCCTATGCGGCCGGTGCCCGTGTGCAGGGCAAGTGGCTGGTGGAAAAGGTACGCGACCACCTGGAGCCTACCCAGTGGGGACTGGCCTACTTCCTGGACGCAGAAACCCGCAAGCTGCTGCTGGTACACCAGCACCTGATCGAAGACGGCGAGTTTGAGGACCCGCTCTCGGCCGACCGGGTTCACGGGGTGGGCATCCGCTCCCGCGTGTATTGGACCTGGTATCAGAAGCAAGAGGCGCTGGCGTTCCTGATGGAGTTTCTGGAGCGTTCGGCCTTCGGGATCGAAATCTGGTACTACCCTTGGGGCAACGAGGAGGCCCGGGAGCGGGTCAAGCAGGCCGCCGAAGAGCGCCTCGGAGAGGGGCGCAACATCATCCTGGTGCCCCAACCGGCCGACGAGCTGCCCGGCTACAACTACCAGCGGATCGAACCGGCCATGGCCGGGGCCGAAACGGTCAAGGAGATCATCGAAAAATACTTCGGCCACCTCATCAAGCGCTACATCCTGGGCCAGACCCTCACCACCGAGGCGGCCAACACGGGCTTGGGGTCCAATCTGGGCGAGATTCACCTGAACACCTTCCTGCAGATCGTGCGCTACGATGCCCGCAACCTGGAAGAAACCCTTACCCGCGACCTGGTGGAGCCGCTGGTGGAGTTCAACTGGCCCGAGCTCTCTTCACGCTGCCCGCTGAAGTTCCGCCTGCGGACCGACGAGCCGGATGTGGAGGCCAAGCTGCAGGTATTGCACCGGGCCTGGGAGATGGGCCTTCGGCTCAAAGCCCAGGAGGTGGCCCAGCTTCTGGGCGTGGACTTGCCCGAACCGGGCGAAGAAACGCTCCAAAACCCCGCTATGGCCCAGGCGGCCGGGCCGCAGCCAATGGGTGCTTCCGCACCAGGTGTGGACTTCCAGCCGGAACGGAAGCTTCCAACCGGTTCCGCTTCCACCGACCAGGAGGACCCCCAGGACCCTTTTGGTTTCCCCCTGGCAAGGCTCAACGATATGCTAGGCAGCGGCTGAGGGAAGGAACCATCCGGCAAAAGGACGGGAGATTGGAAATCTTGCGCCGCAGCCGCTGGCATGTGCTCAACCCGGCCGCTCCCGAGGAACCGGACCGCTGGGTGCAGCAGTGGGAACAGATCGCCCGGCAGCTGGCAGGGCTGGAGCGTAGTACCCTGAAGCGCATCTGGGACTGGGTGCAGGATACTTTCTTTGGTGCCCAAGGCCAGCAGGCCCGGGCCAACGCGGAGGCGTTTCAGCAAACGCTGGCCCGCTATGTGCGGTCCCTGCCCCTGGAGGCCAAGCGTCACCTGGCCCGACACAACGCCGTGTTGTTGGTGGCCCCGGATTTGGAAGGGGTGAGAAGACTTCGCATCCAGTTTGGCCTTTCACCAAAGACAACAGTGGCCTTTGTAAAATACGAGAAAAGTTCAGACGGAAAACTTGTTACTTTTTTCGTTGTCAATGGAACGGAAGGACGGAGTCTAGAGTTCGTCCACCTGCACGAACTAGCTCACATGGTTGATTACGACCCCATGAGCAGGCAGCGCATCACAAAAACGCAAGAATGGCTTCAACTGCCACGGCGAGAAAAAATCTTGGTGCTGCGATCCTCGTGGGAAGACCCAGGCACACTAACTTCCGTAAGATTCGAGCGAGAAGCTTTTGCCCATGCTCTGGCGTGGTGCTGGTTCAGACCTCGCGTAGCAAGAGCACAAACGCCGGAGCTTTACATGTTTTTCAAGAGACACGGGCTTGTTCACTAGATTGTGGAGACTGCTGAGGCGGGG
>JAJRRR010000102.1 GCA_024279285.1 Planctomycetota bacterium | reverse complement strand
TCCCCATTGAAGTTCGCTTGGTGAATCTCACTTGGATTGATCGCAAAAATCGGGGAAATACTTCCTTGGGCGGGGGAGTCCTGGGCGGAGGATCAGGATTAGGAGGCACCGGTGGCACTGGCCTAGGGATGGGTGCAGGTGGGCCAGGTTCATCCGTGGGGGGTTACCTCTCGGGTGCCGGAGCAGGCGGGGGAAGCGGTGCATTGGGCAGTTCGTCTTCCCAGAGTTTTGCGACTGCTGGGGTAGGCCAAGGTGTGGAGTTGGGACCCTACGATTGGCAGGTGGAAATCCGAGGCGTGATCTACATCTTTCGCCCCCCGGATCGGGAAAAACTCGGCACCACCGGGGCTCAAGAGGCTGTTTCCGAACTCCAGCAAGCCCGACAAGAAGAGCAGCGTCGACAGCAACAGCGTCAACAGCAACAGCAGCAGGAAAACCAACAGCAGTCCAATCAACCTGCTGTTGGACAGCAACCCTCGGCCCAGAGTGGTCAACAGCCCTCGGAGCAGTCAGCTCCTGCTCAGCCAGGACTGCCGTCCAATCCAGCTCCGCCAGGGCAATCTGGCCCAGCTCCAACGCAACCGGCAACTCCTTCAGGTCAATCTCCTCCTGGAGCGGCTGCTCCCAACGCTGGTGCCCAACGAAACTCCCCTGCGGCTGGCCAAGCTACCAGTCCTTAGCGGTTTCCCTTTGAGGAGCCAAGGCCATGAACTTTGACCTGAAACTTAAAAAACGCGAATCCATGACCACGGCCGACAAAATCGTGCACTTTTTCATTATGCACGGCGAGAAGCTTGGCTTTGGGCTGATGGTTTTGGTGTTGTTTTGGGGGTTTTCGCAGGTCTTCAGCGTGGAACGCTACAACCACCAGCCGGAAGAGCTGACCCGCATGGTCCAATCCAAGCGGCAGGTGATTTTGAACAACGATCCGGCCAAAGATGCAGAGTTCCAAAAAATCCAGGTGTTCCCATACCAAAAAGAGGTCCAAAAGAACCTGGAGTTGCCGGTGGCCGAACTTCGGCCGCTGAATCGCACCGGAGAAGAACTGAAAAAACGACCCGAGCCTGAGCTGCTGGCGGTGGAGGAGCTTCGGGCCTACTCCAAACAGGCTGTGGTCCTCTATGGCGCGGCCCAACAAGGGGCCATGGGCATGGGCAGAGCCACGGCTGCAAACAGCTCGCCCGCTGGTGCTGGTTCCTTGGGAGGTTATCAAGGAAGCGTGGACTCTGGCACGGTGGAAGCCATGTCTCCCGGTGGTGCTTCTTCCGGAGTGGCTTCCGGCTATGGAGCTGCTGCTGGAGGTTTGGCCCCTGGGGCTGGAGCCGGACCTCAAGAAGCTGCCCCCGGAAACAACTCTTCAGCCAATCGTCGCCAGCCCACCACCCGGGGCGAGCCTAAAATGCGATACATGGTCGTAGTGGTGGCTCGTGTGCCTGCCAAAAAACAATGGGAACTGTTTCGCAAGGCATTTAAAGACTGCCGATACACGGATCCCAAGCTGGATCAGCCCCACTACTACCGGCTTCAAATCCAACGCCGCGATCTCACCGCTGGTGAAACCCAGTGGAGACGCGTCCGCATGGAAAAGCTTTTCCTGGAAGAACTCCCCCAATGGGCACCTGCTCCTGAGGTTGTGGATCCCAAGCATGTGTTCCCCATTCGGATCACGCAGCGGGTTCCGCGATCCGATGGCAGTGTGGTGCTGTTCTGGGAAGGGGTTACTTGTCCTTTGCCTCAACTGGTGGATGAAACCTGGGGAGCAGAAGCCACCACAGCCGGCATTCCCTTGCTGTCCCAATCCCAACGCGAAGAAGTCCAGCAACAGCAGGAACTTTCCGAAGATGCCCAAGAAGGCGGATTAGTGGTGCCTTCTCAGGCGGGTGCGTCGGGCCGTCCTGCTCCCGGCCAGGCACCTTCGGGAAGGAATCCGGCCGGTGGAGGGTTTGGCAACGCTTTTCCGGGAAGCTTTGGCGGAGGAGCGCCACCGGGTGGTTATGGTGCCGGAGGGCCAGGCGGATTTGGCGCTGGCCCTGGCGGTGGGCCAGGAGGTATGGCTCCCGGGGGAGGGCCCGGAGGAATGGCTCCTGGCATGGGCGGTATGGGACTGGGCACTGGAAGCACCGGGACCGGATACTCGCAACTCCAACGCCAGTTTACCGAAGATCTCTTGCTGCGGTTCATCGACACGGATGTCAAGCCCGGGCACGAATATGTCTATCGCGTTCGAATCCTTCTCTATAATCCCAACTACCAAGTGCCCAGTCGTTATCTGGAAAATCCCCAATCGGCCAAACAGCGATATGTGTACACGCCTTGGGCCGAAATCACTAAACCGGTCAAGGTGACGGTGACCCGGGAAATCATCGCCGGTCCGGTCCGCCACAGCCCTGTACGAAGTTCCCAGGAGTTGATTGTGGTGGTTCGGGATCAGGAGTGGGGATCGCGCGTGTT
>JAJRRR010000101.1 GCA_024279285.1 Planctomycetota bacterium | reverse complement strand
CAGACCCAGGTCTTCGCTGACAAACGTTCCGCCGGTCAGCACGGCGATGTCGCCCAACATGGCCTTGCGGCGATCGCCGAAACCGGGAGCCTTGACCGCGCAGACATTCAGCACCCCTCGGAGCTTGTTGACCACCAGCGTGGCCAACGCCTCTCCTTCTACATCCTCGGCGATGATCAACAGCGGCTTGCCGGAGTGGTGAATCTGCTCCAGCAAGGGGATGAGGTCGCGGAAGTTGCTGATTTTCTTCTCGTGGATGAGGATGTAGGGTTCTTCCAGCACGCACTCCAGTTCGGCGGGCCGGTTGATGAAGTAGGGGCTGATGAACCCCTTGTCAAACTGCATTCCTTCCACCAGCTCCAGGGTGGTTTCGGTACCTTTGCCTTCTTCGACGGTGATCACCCCATCTTTGCCCACCTTTTCCAGAGCGTCAGCCAGCAGTTGGCCGATTTCTGGATCGTTGTTGGCCGCGATGGTGCCCACCTGGATGATTTCGTCTTTGCTGGAGACCTCTACGGCGATTTTGCGCAGGTGTTCAACGGCAGCTTCGGCCGCTTTGTCAATACCGCGTCGGACCGCCATCGGGTTAGCACCCGAAGCGATCATTTTGAGCCCTTGCTGGTAGATTTCTCGGGCCAGGACAGTCGCGGTGGTCGTTCCGTCTCCGGCCACATCGCTGGTCTTGGAGGCCACTTCGTTGACCAGCTTGGCGCCCATGTTTTCAAAGTGGTCTTCCAACTCCACTTCTTTGGCCACGGTCACGCCGTCTTTAGTGACCGTTGGCCCACCGAAGGTTTTGTCAATGATGACATTTCGTCCGGTGGGGCCCATAGTTACCTCAACGGCATGGGCCAATTTTTCCACACCTTTGAGTAGTTTATTGCGAGCGTGATCTTCAAACAGTAGTTGCTTTGCCACGGCTAATTCTCCTGTAGAAAACGGGCCAAAGGGCGAACCAACCCCAGGACCGAAACAAATCCCTTAGTCGGTGACGATGCGGGCCAGCACATCGCTTTCCCGCATGATCTTCAACTCTTTGCCGTCCACTTCAATGTCGTGTCCGGAGTATTTGCCAAAGATAACCTCATCGCCGACCGAGACGGACATTTCGCCGCGTTGGCCATTGTCCAGGAGCTTGCCTGGCCCCACGGCGAGGACTCGCCCTCGTTGGGGTTTTTCTTGAGCCGCATCGGGCAAGACGATCCCGCCGGCGGTGGTCTCCTCGGCCGGCAAGGGTTCAATCACCACGCGGTCGTCCAGGGGTCGCAGTTTCATCGTGTTGGCTCTCCTTGATCAAGGGGCTGGTGTTTCCGAGTGTTCCCACACCGATGCTCACCCACGGCTTAGAAGTCCATGCCGTGGTCATGGTGGTGGTGATCTTCACCTTCGTCTTCGTCTTCCTTGGGGATTTCAGTAACCAAGGCTTCGGTGGTCAGCAGCAAGGTGGCCACACTGGCTCCATTGTAGAGAGCCTGGCGGACTACCTTGGCTGGGTCAATGATTCCGGCTTGAACCAAGTCGGTGTACTGGTCCCGATCCGCGTCGTAGCCCTCGGTGGCTTTCATTTGACGCACGCGGTTGACCACCACGGCTCCATCCACACCGGCGTTTTCGGCGATGTAACGCAGGGGGTATTCCAGCACCTTTTCGACGATTTGGGCACCCAGGGCTTCGTCTCCTTCCAGGTCCAGCTTGGAGATGACCCGGGCAGCCCTTAGAAGCGCCACCCCTCCACCGGGCACAATACCTTCTTCCAAGGCGGCTTGGGTGGCCGACTTGGCGTCTTCAAACAAGGCCTTGCGTTCCTTCATTTCGGTTTCGGTGGCAGCGCCGACCAGGATTTGGGCCACCCCACCGGCCAGCTTGGCCAGCCGCTCTTGGAGTTTTTCACGGTCGTATTCGCTGTCGGTCTCTTCCAATTCCCGACGAATTTGCTCGCAGCGGCCTTCAATGGCCTCCTTGCTTCCGGCTCCACTGACAATGGTGGTTTCCTCCGAGGTGACGATCACCTTTTTGGCCTGGCCCAAGTCGGAAAGCTTCACACTCTCCAGCTTGATGCCCAGGTCTTTGTAGATCGGGTTGGCACCCGTGAGCACGGCAATGTCGCCCAGCATGGCCTTGCGGCGTTCTCCATAACCGGGCGCCTTGACCGCACAGACTTGCAAGATTCCACGCAACTTGTTGACCACCAGCGTGGCCAGAGCCTCGCCTTCCACATCTTCGGCGATGATAAGCAAGGGGCGTCGGGCCTGGCTGACCGCTTCCAGCAAGGGGATCAGGTCCTTGACGGCAGAGATCTTTTCTTCGTGGACCAGAATGTAAGGATTTTCCAACTCGCAGACCTGATCGTCTTCGTTGGTGACGAAGTGGGGAGAGAGGAAACCGCGGTCGAATTGCATTCCCTCCACCACTTCCACCACCGTTTCGGCCGAACGGCCCTCTTCAATGGTAATCACGCCATCTTTGCCCACTTTGAGGAAGGCTTCGGCCAGGATGTCGCCGATTTTGGGGTCGTTGTTTCCGGCGATGGTGGCCACTTGTTTGATTTGGCTTTTGTCTTTGTCGGAGACTTTGATGGCCTTTTTCTTGATTTCTTCGGCCACGGCGTCCACGGCTTTGTGGATTCCACGGGCCAGAGCCATGGCGTCGGCTCCGGCGGCCACCATTTTCATTCCTTCGCGCAAGATAGCTTCGGCCAGCACGGTGGCGGTGGTGGTTCCATCCCCGGCCACTTCGTTGGTTTTGCTGGCGGCTTCTTTGACCAGTTGGGCCCCAAGGTTTTCATAGGGGTCGTCCAGTTCAATGTCCTCGGCCACGGTCACACCGTCTTTGGTCACCTTGGGCGATCCCCAGCCTTTGTCCAACACGGCGTTGCGTCCTCGGGGGCCCAAGGTGCTTCGGACCGCACGAGCCAGCTTGCTCACACCCTCAAACAAGGCTTGTCGAGCATCGTCGTAAAACAGAATCTGCTTGGTCACCGCGGTGTCTCCTTCTTCGGGGCAACCACCAGTTTTGCCGTCCAACTCCAACCGAGATTCAAAATCATCCAAACCACCTGCCACTGCCGCTTCTGGCAGGTTGATGAGAGCACCACTGCACAGAGCAAGTTGTGTGCCAGGACTGGCTCTTTGATGTAAGTCCTTGTATAATGAGGTGTTGTGGATCTGGCGGATTTTCAAGTCGTCCGCCTTGGTGTCATTTTGGCAGACTCGGGCAAGTCCTGTCTCGGTGTGTGGAGGG
The DNA here is from genome assembly GCA_024279285.1 of Planctomycetota bacterium. GTDB lineage: Bacteria > Planctomycetota > Planctomycetia > Pirellulales > S012-138 > S012-138. The sequence continues at coordinate 16,457 of JAJRRR010000101.1, read as the reverse complement.
TGGCCGGGGGCTGCGGCGGGACTTTTGTGAAAAACGGGAAAACTTGTAGGTTTGCCTTCTTGGCCAATACAATAGCTGGTCCAGAATGGTCTTTTGTGTACTTGCAGGAGCAGACAGGGCCAATGAGCAGAAAGCAAGCGGCGAGTTTTTGGACGGTTTATCTGGGGGTGTGGTTGACTGCCGTGGGGGTGGCCTGGGCCCAGGGGCCCCTGGTGGCTCCCGAGCCCCGGGTGAACTTTGTGCGCCAAGTGGAGCCGATTTTGGCCCGACATTGCTACGATTGCCACGGGCCGGATGTTCAGGAGTCAGGCTTGCGGCTGGACATCCCTCAGTTGGCTCGCCGGGGAGGAAGTCGGGGGCCGGCTGTGGTGCCGGGCAAGCCTCGGCAGAGCCTGTTGATTCTTGCCATAGAGGGCCATGGGGATTTGAAGATGCCCCCTGAGGGCGAAGGTCTTTCGGCGGAGGAGTTGGCCTTGCTTCGTCGCTGGATTTTGCAAGGGGCTCCGGCTCCTCAGCGCCCCGTGCCCCGAAAACGCTCCGACCACTGGTCGTTCCAGCCCATCCAACGCCCCCCACTCCCTCAAGTTCGCAATCCTCTGTGGTGCCGCAATCCCATTGATCGGTTCATCTTGGCCCGATTGGAACAAGCTTCCCTGAGTCCCTCGCCTCCGGCAGATCGGTACACGCTGATTCGGCGGGTGTATCTGGATGTGTTAGGCCTGTTGCCGGAGCCGGAAGAAGTGGCCCAATTTGTCCAGGATCCGCGTCCTGATGCCTACCAACGGCTGGTCGATCGCGTGCTTTCCTCTCCGCACTATGGAGAGCGTTGGGGACGACACTGGCTGGATGTGGCCCGATATGCCGACTCCAACGGCTATACCATTGACGGGCCCCGAAAAATCTGGAAATATCGCGATTGGGTCATCCAGGCCCTGAACCGAAACATGCCCTTTGACCAGTTCGTCATTGAGCAACTGGCCGGAGACCTGCTTCCTGGTGCCACCACCGAGCAGCTCATCGCCACCGGATTTCACCGCAACACGCTCATCAATCAGGAAGGGGGAACCGATCCGGAGCAGTTCCGGGTGGAGGCAGTGGCCGATCGGGTCAACACCACGGGGGTGGTTTTCTTGGGCCTGACGCTGGAGTGTGCCCGATGCCACGACCACAAATACGATCCCATCTCCCAACGCGAATACTTCCAGCTTTTTGCGTTTTTCAACACTTGCAATGAACCGCTGCTGGAGCTTCCCACGGCCCAACAACGCCAAAAGCGCAAACAACTCCAAGAGGCACAAAAGCGGCTTTCCCGAAAGCTGCGCGAGGTTCAAAAACAGCTTGACCGGTTGACCCGTCGCAAGGGGCCACAGGGGCAAGCCTTGGTGGCTCCTTCCCCCGGTGAGCTTCGGCCCCTGCTGAGCCAGAGGGCTCAAGTGCATCGTCAGCTCCGGCAGGTCCAGCAGGAGCTTCGTCGGCTGCAAGGGCAGATAGTGACAACGATGATCCTTCGGGAGCGTCCCGGGGGCCGGAAGACTTTTGTGCACATTCGTGGAGACTTTTTGCGGCCTGGGGCTCCGGTGAGCCCTGATGTGCCGGAAGTGTTGCCTCCGCTGCGCGTGCCTGAAGGGAAAAAGCTCAACCGCCTGGACCTGGCCCGATGGATCGTCTCTCCCGAAAATCCCCTGACGGCCCGAGTCACCGTCAATCGCATCTGGCAGCGTTATTTTGGCTTGGGCCTGGTGGAGACCGAAAACGACTTTGGTACCCAAGGGGCACGGCCTTCGCATCCCAAGCTGCTGGATTGGCTGGCAGCAGAGTTTGTGGCCAGCGGCTGGGACCTGAAGCACTTGCATCGGCTCATTCTCACCAGTGCCACTTATCGGCAATCCTCCCGGGTGCGACCGGAGCATTTGCGTCGGGACCCACGCAACCGACTCCTGGCCCGATTCCCGCGACTGCGCCTGGAGGCGGAAGTGATTCGGGACGCAGCGTTGTGTGCATCGGGTCAGCTTACGCGCCGCTTGGGCGGACCGGGCGTGTATCCCCCGCAGCCTGCCGAAGTGTATCGCTTCACCCAAGTGAAAAAGCCTTGGCCGGAGTCGCAAGGGGCGGATCGGTTCCGGCGAGGGATGTATATCTACTTTTGGCGTTCCAGCCCGTTTCCCTTCCTGGTGACTTTTGATGCCCCTCGGGCCAATGTAACTTGCACGCGTCGCACCCGCAGCAACACCCCCTTGCAAGCCCTGGCTTTGGCCAACGATCAGCAGTTTGTGGAGCTGGCTCAATACTTCGCCCTGCGGGTGCTGGAGCATCCGGCAAGCAGGCTAGAGCAGCGCGTGCAGTGGGCATTCCAGGTGGCACTGGTCCGACCACCGGACCGTTGGGAGCAGGAGGCGTTGGTGGGCTTGTTCAAACGGCTTCAGAGCTACTACGCCCAAAACCCTCAAGAAGCCCAGGCCCTGCTGCTTGCCCCCTTGGCCCGAAGGAAAAAAATCCCCCTGGACCAGTTTGCCGCTTGGAGCAGCGTGTGCCGCGTGCTGTTGAACCTGGATGAATTTATTGTGCGGCAATAGCCCAGGGAGTTGTTTATGGCACGGAAAAGCCTCCAAGAGGTGATCCCAACGCAAACCGGTAATCCCTCTTACCGGACGAAACGCTCACTCCTGCCAGCAGAGCTGAAAGAACCATGAACCGATCAACAGGCGAAACGGAACTGGTGCGATGGTTGACCCGACGGCACTTTTTCCAGGAGTGTCGGGTGGGTTTGGGACGGATTGCCTTGGGATTGCTTCTGGCCCAAGGGGCCCAAGGGGCCACTTCCCAGGATCGTCGCCGAAACCCCCTGGCGGTACGCGAACCGCATTTTCGTCCTCGGGCCAAGCATGTGATCTTCTTGTTTATGGCCGGAGGGCCCAGTCATCTGGAGCTGTTTGACTACAAGCCCAAACTCCAAGAGCTGGACGGCCAGGTGGTGCCGGAAAGCTATGTGAAAAACAAACGCTTTGCTTTCCTGAAAAAAGACGCCAAGCTGCTGGGTACGCGGCGCAAATTCCGTCGCTGGGGACAAAGCGGAGCGCTGATCAGCGAGCTTCTGCCCCATATCGGATCGGTGGCCGATGAAATCTGTATTGTGCGAAGCATGGTCACCGAGGTGTTCAACCACGGCCCGGCTAAACTGTTCGTCAACACCGGCTCCTCGCGGTTTGGCCGTCCTAGCATGGGAGCGTGGATCACCTACGGGATCGGGAGCGAATCGGACAGTTTGCCGGGATTTGTGGTGTTGCAGTCGGGTCCTCGGGGTCCGCGGGGCGGGTCGCCTCTGTGGGGAAGCGGGTTCCTGCCCACGGCTTACCAGGGGGTGCCGTTCTTGCCCGGTCCAGAGCCGATTTTGAATCTGGCTAGTCCGGCCGGGATGCACGGGTTCCCTCAAAAGGAGTTTTTCCGGACTCTTCGCCAGATGAATCAGCATCGGCACAACTTGCTGGGCGATCCGGAAATCCAAACCCGAATCGCCCAGTACGAAATGGCCTATCGCATGCAAACCAGCGCTCCGGAGTTGATGGACCTTTCCGGGGAGACGAAAAAGACGCTGGAGATGTATGGAGCCACCCCGGGCAAGGTGAGCTTTGCCAACAACTGCCTGCTGGCCCGGCGACTGGTGGAGCGCGGCGTGCGATTCGTGCAGCTTTATCACACGGATTGGGACCACCACGGCAACGCCGGCTTGGACCTGAACCGAGGTATTGAACGGGTGTGCCGCCAAGTGGATCAAGCCACCGCCGCTTTGATCAAAGACCTCAAACAACGCGGACTGCTGGAAGAGACGCTGGTCATTTGGGGCGGCGAGTTTGGACGCACCCCCATGGGCGAGCCGCGTGAGACCTTGGGCCGGGACCACCACATTGACGGCTACTCCATGTTCCTGGCCGGGGGCGGCGTCAAACCCGGACACAGCGTCGGAGCCACCGATGAGTTGGGCTTCTACGCCGTGGAAGACCCCGTGCATGTGCACGATCTGCAAGCTACGATCCTGCACCTGTTGGGCTTGGATCACCAGCGGCTCACTTTCCGCTTCCAGGGACGCGAGTTCCGGCTCACCGACATTGGAGGCCGCGTGGTGACCAAGATGCTGGCCTGATCCCTCCTGCCAAGTAAAGCCTGCCCATGCCCAAAGTCCTGCTTCCCATCGGCGATGGGACCGAAGTGCTGGATACGATGTATCCCTACTTCCGCTTGCCCGAAGATGGCTACCAGGTCGTGGTGGCCGGCCCGGAGGCTCGTTGGTATCACATGGTCATCCACGAAATCCCCCCGCGAAGCGACCCTCCCTGGGACATCACGCGCGAAAGCCCCGGCTACCACCTTCAGGCCGCGGTGGCGTTTCGGGATGTGAATCCGGAGGAGTATGCCGGTTTGTTTCTCTCCGGCGGCCGAGCTCCCGAGTATCTGCGCTACGACGAGCACCTGCTGGCCATTACGCGGCACTTCTTCCAAACGGAAAAGCCGGTGGCCTGTGTGTGCCACGGTATAGAGATTCTCACCGCAGCCGATTGCATCCGCGGGCGGCGAGTAACCACCGTGGCCAAGTGCCGCCTGGATGCCCTGCAAGGGGGAGCCCAGTACCTGGACCAGCCGGTCGTGGTGGACGGCAACCTGGTCACCGCCCGAACCTGGCACGACAACACCTGGCTGCTGAAACACTTCGTGCAGATGCTCAAGCAATCCCAGGTGTGCCAATAGGGCAGAGGTTGACTCTGGTATGAAGAAGCCGGATGGCCTGGGAGCTTTTGCTGGCGATCTTGCCGGTGCAGTGGGGCTGGTGTTTGTGGTGCGTTGGGAGGGAAGTCAATGCTCTTGGCCAAGTGGCTTGGGACCCAATTGGTTTGGCGCCCCTGAGGATGCTAGACTAGGTTTCAGTGGTTGGAGAAACAGGTCTTCTGCCCCGAAGCGGACTTAGGCGATGAAGTATCTGTTGCCGTGTGCGTGTGGGGAGTCGTTTCCGGTCAGTCGGAGCCAGTCGGGCCTGGAGGTGGCCTGTCCCCACTGCGGCGAGTCCCAAGTGGTGCCCAAGCTGGCTCAGTTGAACCGGCTTCCTCAGGTTCCGGAAGAATCCCCCAGCCAGCGTTCCCGATGGGGAGCTCCCCAAATAACCACCTTCATCGGCGGAACGATCTTTTGTGCAGGGTTGGCGTTTGCTCTGGTGGCTTGGCTCACTTTGGGTCCTTCGCCCATGGAGGAGATGCGTCGGCTCTACGGACCCATGCCTGAAAACCTCTCCCCCGAGGAGTCTATCCTGGTTTGGCGGATGATCCTGCAAGAGGGTCTGGATGCCCGGTATCCAGTGCCTCGGGGGGCCTATGACTTTGAAAGCTACTACAGTGCCTGGAAGGGGCGTCGCAACTGGATCTGGATCTGGTTGGTCGTAGCGGGTGTGGGAGCGGTGGTGGCCGGAATTGGCATTTCCCTAGGGCGAGCAAAGCCCCCACGCCGCATCCCCTCTGCGGCTACGCCTAAGAGTGCTTGAGCAACTCCGCTGGAGTGCCGTTGTCAAAGCCTGAGGGCTGGGGAGTCCGCGGAGTGATGATCTTCCAAGTGGAGCCGTCTTCTCGAAACGCCCGAAAATCCCGAGCCTGGTAGGCGATCTCCAAATGGGGCGTTTGCACCGGCTTGCCGCTGGCTCGACTGCGCACGGCCGCCTCCAGCGCTCCGGTGGTCAGCAGGGTTCGTTCCACCGGGTAGGGGGCCTTGCGGTGCACAAAGAAGTGTTGAATGGCATGGCTGAGGGCTTTGAACAAATTGCGGTTGTTCCACGGGCCTGGGTAGAAGTAGGTGGCCAGCGGTTCCCGACGCCCTTGGATGCGACAGGCGAAGTTCCATCGGATGCCTGAGCGGCCCACCTTCAGCACCGCAGCCCGCAGCCCATCGGTGTATTCCAACAAAATCCCGTGCAACTGGCCCTGTTCCAAAGCTTGTTCCAGGGAAGGTTTGTCCGGATGAGGTTCGGCGGCCATGGCGGCTTGGGCCAGTGGTAACGACCAGCGGCCTTGGCGTCCGGCTTCCCAGAGTTTGGGGCCTTCCAGAAATTCCACCTGGCGGATTCCGCGCTCCGCCCCTTGGCGGAACTCCACCATGGCTTGCAGCACCTCCAGCCCGTGGAAGTCGTACACCTCAAACGGACCCCCGTGGATGGAAATCGCTTCCACCACTTTGGCTCCCGGGGGCATTTCCACAGCCGGGATGCGTTGGGCCAGAGGAACCGAGCTTCCGGCCATCAGGGGAATGCCCAGCTTTTGTGCCGTCTGGTACATCTGCCATGCCCAGTCCCAACGATAGCTCAGGTGCTTGTCGTTAAAGTACGGCACAAAGCGCCCGCTACGCTTCATCACCGCCACGCATTGGTCAAAAAACTCCTTGCGGGGATATTGAATCTGGCCCAACTCGTTCTTGGGATAGTTGCCATGTTCGCCGATGGCCAACACGGCATCCACGGCCAACTGATCGGTGCCCAGGCAGAGGGCTTTTTCAATGGAGTCAAAAAGGGGGATACCGAATCGCCGAGCCACCTCGGGGGCCATGTCGTCCCGAGGATGCTGGTCCGCGTAGAACGAAACCACCTTCACCGGAGGACGGACCACGCGACCACAGAACAAGTAGGGCATGAGAAAGTTTTCCAGGATGACATGGGCATGGGACCGGAATCGCATTTCGGTAAACACGGCTGCCACGCGAACCGGAGGGGAGTTTTTGCCTGCTCCCATCACACACCTCCCTGCAGCCAGGTAGCCCCCACCCCAGGCCAAAAGCGATTGCATCCACCGACGACGGCTCCACAGTTTGCTGTTCATAGTACTGTTCCTGTGCTGGCGCCAACTGTACCTATCTTGGCCCCCCTGGCGGCACAGAGCAAACAATCTTTTCCAACAATCTTCTTTGATTTGTCCGACCGCTTTGTATGTTGTGGCAACGGTCTTCATTCCTGCCCGATCAAGGCCAGGAACTGTTCTTCCGAAAGGGTGGGGATGCCCAGTTGTTGGGCTTTTTGGAGTTTGCTTCCCGGGTTTTCACCCACCAGCACAAAGTCAGTGTTGCGAGAGACACTAGAAGCCGGCCTTCCCCCATGCTCTTGAATGACCTGATGAATCTGGTCCCGGGTGAAGTTCTTCAGCGTGCCGGTGACGACGATGGTTTTTCCGGCCAGAGCTTGGGATCGGGTTCGACGCTGACGCGGCAACTCCATCACCACCCCTTGACGGCGCAGGTCCTCGATGATCTTCCGCCCCCGCTTGCTGTGGAGAAACTGATACACGCTTTTGGCGATCACCGGGCCAATTTCGTGAATGGCCGCTAACTCTTCTTCGGAGGCTTCCATCAGGCGGTCCATGGACCCGAAATGCTCGGCCAGCACTTGGGCCACATGCTGACCTACATGGCGAATGGCCAAAGCGGTCAGCAGCCGGGCCAGTCCTCGGGTTTTACTCTGTTCAATGGCCCGAAGCAGGTTCTCCGAAGACTTGCGGCCCATCCGCTCCAGCTTCACCAGGTCGTCCAGCTTCAGCCGGTAAAGATCGGCGTAGGTTTTGACTAGTCCGGTGGAGACGAGCTGATCCACGAGTTTTTCGCCCAGACCTTCTATGTCCATCCCTTGGCGTGAGGCGAAAAAGCGCAGTCTTTCCCGAAGCTGGGCCGGGCAGTCGGGATTGGGACACCGGATGTACACCCCACCGGGATCTTGTTCCAGGGGGGTGTTGCACTCAGGACAGCGTTTGGGAAAGTGGAACTTGGGCAAGGGGCGCTGCCGCAAGTGCTTCTCCACTCGGACAATGTGAGGAATGATCTTGCCCGCCTTCTCCACCACCACCACATCCCCCACACGAACATCCTTACGCTCCACTTCGTCCTTGTTGAACAAACTGGCCCGAGACACCACTGTCCCGGCAATCTCCACCGGCTCCAACAACGCCACCGGCGTGACCGTGCCGGTTTTGCCCACCTGAACCTGAATGTCCTTGACCCGCGTGGTGGCTTCGTACTTTTCAAACTTGTAGGCGATCAGCCATCGGGGGCTTTTGCTCGTGGCGCCCAAGCGACGCTGCTGGTCCAAGGAGTTGACCTTGATGACCAACCCATCTACTTCAAAGTCCAACTCGTGCAGTTTCTCAATCAGGGAGTCGCAGTGTTGCAGGGCCTCGTCAATGGAGTCAAACACACGGACATTGGGCGTGGGCCGCAGTCCCCAACGCCGCACCTGCTGCAAAAACTCCATGTGCGTGGCAAACTCCACCCCTTCGTAGTAGCCCAAGCTGTGCACGAACATCCGCAGTCGCCGCTGGGCACAGATGCGAGGGTCCAGCAAGCGAATACTTCCAGCGGTCACATTGCGAGTGTTGGCAAAGGGGGGCTCGCCTTTTTTCTTCTGCTGTTGGTTGAGTCGGACCAGATCGGAGTTGGTCATGTACAGCTCACCGCGCAGCTCCACCACCGGCGGAGGGTTTTTGGTTTGAAGCCGAAGCGGCACATCGCGCACGGTGCGCACATTGTGGGTCACATCATCGCCCACGGTGCCGTTGCCTCGTGTGGCTCCCAGGGTCAGCATGCCATTTTCGTACACCAAGGCAATGGCCACCCCGTCAATCTTGTACTCCACCGCCCATTGAATCTTCTCCCCTGGTAGCAACCGTTGGACCCGAGCCGCCCAGGAACGCACCTCGGAGGTGCTGTAGGTGTTGTCGATGGAGAGCATGGGTACGCGGTGCCGCACGGAGCGGAGCTGAGGCACCGGCTGGTCGCCCACACGCTGGGTGGGACTGTCAGGGGTGATCAGTTCCGGGTGCTGGGCCTCCAACTGACGCAGACGCTGCATCAGCCGGTCGTATTCCAGATCGGAGATCTCCGGCTGGGCTTCCACATAGTACTTGTAGTCGTGGTAGCGGATCAGCTCGCGCAGGCGTTCCATTTCCTGAGCCACTGCGTCTTTGGCCGTGGTTTTGCCCACCGTTGGACCTCCTTGGCATGAGGAGGAGAGTGGGAGTTAGCACCCGCAGGAAACATCGGCTTGGGGTTCGCCCGGAACCCCATGCGGCACCATTCACAAAAACCGAAGCGGCTCCTGGCCGGAGTTGCGGAACTGGTGCACTTCGTCCGGAGCGATGTAAATCACATCCCCGGTCCGAATGGACCGAGGCTCATCCCCCTGAAGCACCTCCCCTTGGCCCGAGAGGATGTAAACCTCGTGTTCGTAGGGGTGGTGATGCTTGGGCGTGTAGCCACCGGGAGCGATTTCAAACTCGCGCATGGCGAACCGCGGGGCTCCATCCCGCCGGTCCACCAGCCACCGCACCCGGCAACCTCGGGCTCCCTCCATCTGCACCTCTTGAGCGGGAACCTGGGAGGATGCAATTACTTTCATGGCTTCTCTCCTGACAAAGATTGCGAAGACTCGACCGCCGAAGCAGCCGAGGTTTGCTGCTGGGAATCCGCCTGCGAGGAGGAATGAACCGAAGAATCCGGCTTTGCGGAACCGGACGAGGAACGGGCGTGCCAAAACTCATCCGTGAGCATGGCCGCCAGGGAAAACAGCATCAGTGCCGCCAGCTCCACGCCCAGGAGCCATTGGCCGTGTTGGGCCATCCAAGCCATCAGCCCTCCTTGATCCTCGGCAGCCACCATGCCCCGAAGCTCCCTCAAGGCCATGATCCCATAGCAAATCGCCGTCAGGGCAAACACCACACCCACCACCAGCAAGGCCCCATAGAAGGGATTAAAACCCAATCCCCTCAAGCTCCAGCGACCTGGCTGCTCGGTGCTTTGCAGGGTCGAAGGTTTTTCCTGGGAAGGGCTCATCGTGGTGAGGCTTTGCAAGTTATTAGGTTTTTGGGAAAAACGCCAGGAGGACTTTACAAGACTATTTTGGTCCCTGTTGGGCCGAGGCGGAAGCGCACGCCGCGGCGTGCATGCGCTGGTGGGTCAGTTCAATGGCCTTGAGCAGCCCTTTGGCTTTGTTGAGGGTTTCTTGGTACTCGCGTTGGGGCACACTGTCGGCCACAATGCCGGCTCCGGCCTGGATGTAGGCCCTTTGGCCCTGGATGACCAGCGTGCGCAAGGCGATGCAGGTGTCCATGTTTCCGTGGAAATCCACATATCCGACCGCTCCGGCGTAGGGTCCCCGACGATGCGGCTCCAGCTCGTCGATGATCTCCATGGCCCGAACCTTCGGCGCCCCTGAAACCGTTCCTGCTGGCAAACACGCCGCCAAAGCATCAAAGGCATCCTTTTCTGGCAACAGCTCTCCGTGGACCGAGGAAGTGATGTGCATCACATGGCTATAGCGTTCAATGGTCATCACATCCTCTAGCTGCACGGAGCCGAAGCGACACACTCGGCCCACATCATTCCGCCCTAAGTCCACCAGCATCACATGCTCGGCCCGTTCTTTGGGATCTGCCAACAGTTCTTCGGCCAATCGGCGGTCTTCTTCTTCGGTGCGTCCTCGGGGGCGTGTGCCTGCCAAGGGGCGCACCGTCACCCGACGATCCACCACCCGAACCATAATCTCCGGAGAACTACCCACCAGCGTGACTTGGGGAGAGCGCAGGTAGAACATAAACGGGCTGGGATTGACCACCCGCAGGGTGCGATACACTTCAAACGCCGGGGCTCGAAGCTCGGTTTCCAGCCGCTGGCTGATGACCACCTGGAAAATGTCCCCGGCACGAATGTATTCCAAACACTTGCGCACCGCTGCTTCAAACTCCTCGCGGGTGAAGTTGCTCCGATAAGGAATCTGCGGCTCGCCGGCGGTGTGGATGTCGGCCAAGCTCACCACGGGGCTGGGGCGTGCCAGGTGCTCCACCAGAGCATCAATGCGCCGTTGGGCCTGTTGGTAAGCCGATTCTAGCTGACCAGACGATTCACACTCGGCCGTGGGCGCCAACACCACCACCAAAAGCGTCTTGTCCACCTGATCAAACACCACCATCGAGTCGTAAAACGCGAAATACAGATCAGGCAGATGGCGGTCGTCCTGGGGTGGATGAGGCAACCGTTCCAGATAGCGCACCGCATCGTAGGCTGCATATCCGACCACTCCGGCCGAGAATGGCGGCAGCCCGGGCACTTGGGCCACCCGGACTTGGCCGACCAGTCGGGCCAGCTCTTTGAGAGGGTTGACCGCCTCCCAACGCTGCTCCTCCCTGCCAGCGGTGGTCAACTGGACCTGACGCCCATAGGCCGAAAGCACCTGATAAGGCCGAGCCGAAAGAAAGCTATAGCGGCCGATCTTCTCCCCACCCACCACGCTCTCAAACAAAAACGCATCCGAGGCGTCTTGGGCCAGATGCAAAAAGGCCGTCACCGGCGTCAGCGCATCACTGAGCAGACGCCGAAAAACCGGCACAAAATCAAAACGCCGGCCCAACTCCAAAAACTCGTCCTGACTGGGAAAATACATCTCTCCTCCCACCTGCACGAACCCATCCCTATTCAAGCTAGACCCCAGGGGGAGAAAAGACAACGGCCCGGGGAAATTGGCTTGCCCAGCCTCTTTCGGACAGAAAACCGCACGAGGAGAGTTTGCATCTTCCTTGGGCGTTCAAAACCATTCTTTCGTTTTCAGGAAACCCCTTCCCTCGGCTCCACAGGCGGTATAATGGCTGCCGTCTTGAGTTGTGATGCTCTCACAAGAAGGTTTTGCCTTGGGCGAAAGGTTCCACGATGAGCACCACGCAAAGTGGCACGGTGAAGGTTCATCGTCTTCGGGCGGGGATGGTTGGCTTGGGAATGATCTTTGACGAGACTTATCGGCCCTTTTTTGAACAAGTACGGCAGCATCCACTGTATGACCCTCGCTTTGGCGTCTGCCAAGTGGAACTGACGGCCGTGGCCAGTCGCACCGGACGGCGTGCCCAAGCCTACCTGGAACAAGGCCGACTGGGCCAGTTTCAAAGTTTTGCCGAGCCGGACAGCGTGGGCCAGTTGCTCCGCCAGGCCCAGGTGGACTTCGTCTGCGTGGCCACCCCAGATGACCGCCACTACGAAGCTGCCTGCAAAGCCCTCCAGGCCGGAAAACACCTGCTGGTGGAAAAACCTTCGGTCCTTTCCCTGCAACAGCTTGATCACCTCCTCCAACTGGCCCAGGAAAACCATGTGCTGGCCAAGGTGGTCTATCACAAACTGCTGGACCCGGATCACAAAAAACTCCGCACCTTGGTCGTGCAGGGTGATCTGAAGCATGTCAACAACGGCTACTGTAGCTTGCTGGAGCCTAAGCACATTTCCATGCAACAGTTTGCCCAGTGGATTCAAGGGCGCAACCCAGGCACTTATGTGGCCGTGCACTACATCAAGCTGATAGACTTCACTTTTCCAGGCCGGCTCAAGACGGTCATGTGCACAGGCCAACGAGGGCTGGTGGGCCCCAAGGACGGCAACACTTGGGACTCCACCCAACTGCGCCTGGTGTATGAATACGACGATGGGCGCGAAGCGGCGTTTGACATCCACACCTCTTGGGTCACACCGGACAACTTTCCCGGCTATGTGGAGCAAGAGGTGCAGTTCCGCTTTGACAACGGCGTGTGGAACGCCCATTCCCGAAAACGCGGTGTGGAATTGACCATCGAAGGCCAAACTCCGCTGGAGAAAAAAATCTCGCTCAACAACCACTACAACGCCACTTTTGTGGAACCTTGGGGACAGGAGAGCCAACGCGGCTACGGGATAGAAGTGCTGGAGCGATTCGTGCACGAGGTGGCTTATGTAGAGTTTGGCGGGCCAGCGGACCAGAGGGTCCAACGCTTGGAACAAATGCGCCGCCTTGACTACAACGACCTGGGCGCCGATCGCCAGGTGGTGGCCGCTGTTCAGGCCATGGAAGCCATTCTGGAACAAGCTGCCCAAGGACGGCCCAACTGCGTGGTCTATGTGGATCATTCCCAGGGAGGGCTGGTGCTGTTTCGTCCAGGCGAGTCGGAGCCTGTGGTGCTTTACGAAGGTCGCGTGCGCCCTGAAAGCTAAGGACGGCCCTGCCGCCACGGAGGGCGGGTTTTGGCTAACGCGAAAAACGGAAAGCCCAAAGCTATATCTCAAGCTGCACTTTTGCTGGCTTGTCCCTGGGTGCGGGTAGTTTGTTTGGCGGCATCCTCACCCGGAGCTTGCCTAACCTGCCACGAATTGCAGCACGGCATACTTTTTTCGTCCGCTGCGAAGCACCACGCACTTGTCGCCTACCAAGTGATCGGGGCCCAGCACAAGCTCCACTTGTTCCACGCGGCGGTTGTTCACATACGCCCCACCTTGTTGGACCAGCCGTCGGGCCTCACTTTTGCTTTTGGCCAATCCGGCCAGCACTAGCGCCTCCACCACGGGCAGTCCTTGTTGCAGGCGTTGCCAGGGGACCTGGGCGTGCGGCACATCCGCAAAGACTTCTTCCAGCTCTTGGGGAGAGATTTGTTCAAAGGGCTGGCCGAAGAAAATCTCCGTGGCCCGTTGGGCCCGACGAAGCCCCTGTTCCCCGTGGACCAGTCGGGTCAGCTCTTGGGCCAATTGGCGTTGGCTTTCACGCAAATGGGGCTGCTGTTGCCGGGAGTGGTCCAAGCGCTCTATTTCTTCTCGACTCAGTTGACTGAAAAACCGCAAACACTTGCCCACATCCGCATCGTCCACATTGATCCAGTACTGGTAGAAACGATAGGGACTGGTGCGCTGGGGAGACAGCCACACGGCTCCCTGCTCGGTCTTGCCCATCTTGGTGCCGTCGGATTTGGTCAGCAGGGGGCAAGTGAGCCCAAAGAGCTGAACCCCTCGCATGCGACGGGCCAGATCAATCCCCGCGGTGATGTTCCCCCATTGGTCCGACCCCCCGATCTGCAGCACGCACCCAAAGCGATCGTACAGGTGCACAAAATCATAAGCTTGCAACAGCATGTAGCTAAATTCGGTGTAACTGATTCCACTGGGGCTTTCCAACCGCTGGCGGACCGAGTCTTTGGCCAGCATCACATTCACAGGGAAAAACTTCCCCACCTCACGCAAAAAGTCCAAATAGGTGAACTGCTTCATCCATTCGTAGTTATTGACCAGCAGAGCTGAGTGAGGGCCGCAGTCGAAGTCCAGGAAGCGTTTCAACTGCTGGGCCAGAGCTTGGACATTGCGTTGGAGTTGCTCGGGGTCCAGGAGGTTGCGTTCTTGGCTTTTTCCGCTGGGGTCGCCGATCATTCCGGTGGCTCCGCCCACCAGCACGATGGGCCGATGTCCCGCCTGCTGAAACCGCCGAAGTGTCATTAAGGCTACCAAGTGGCCCACATGAAGACTGTCGGCCGTGGGATCAAAACCGGCATAGACCGTCACGGTTTGGGCGGCTAAGAGTCGGGGCAACTGGTCAGGGTCGGTCATCTGGTGGACCAGACCGCGCCACCGCAGCTCCTCCACTATGTCCCATCGCGGCACACCGCTACTCACGACCGCTCTCCACAAACGCTTGGGCCAGTGGTAAAAGGAAGCAAAGGACTCCAGCCGCGCGGGCCGGAAATCATGGCTGGCAAGCCGTTCCGCAGGCAACAGCTTCTCCATCAGGAGACCGGACAACCATGATCCGCTTGGGAGTCAACATTGACCATGTGGCCACGGTGCGTCAAGCCCGACGAACCAACGAGCCGGACCCGGTCTGGGCGGCCGTGCTGGCCGAGTTGGGTGGAGCCGACGGGATCACCATTCACCTGCGCGAAGACCGGCGACACATTCAGGACCGCGATCTGCACCTGCTTCGTCAAACGGTGGCCGTGCCACTGAACCTGGAAATGGCCTGCGAGCCCCAGGTGGTCCAAATCGCCTGCCAAGTCAAGCCTGACCAGGCCACCTTAGTGCCTGAGCGACGCGAGGAGATCACCACCGAAGGAGGCTTGAACCTGTTGGGCCAGCAGGATCGGGTGGCTCGGGCCGTGGAGCAACTTCGCGCGGCAGGCATCCGCGTGGCCCTGTTCTTGGATCCAGAACCTGAGCAAATAGAACGGGCTGCCCAACTGGGTGCCCAAGCCGTGGAATTGCACACCGGTGCCTATGCCAACGCTCGGGGAGAAAAGCAAAACCAGGAGTTGAAAAAGCTGTGCTCTGCTGCCCAAGAGGTGCGCCGCTTGGGTCTGGGGCTTCATGCAGGCCACGGGCTCACATATCGCAATGTCCAGCCGGTGGCTGCCATTCCCGGCATGGAGGAGCTGAACATCGGCCACAGTATAGTGTCTCGGGCCATTTTGGTGGGAATGACCGAGGCAGTGCGCCAGATGAAGCGGCTGATGCGCGAGGCTGTGCTGTTGCGCCCTCTGGAGAGCTAGACCGCATGAGTGCCTCCTTGCCCCTAGGCGTGGTGGCGGTGATCCGCGACGCGCAGGGCCGATTCTTGGTCGTGAAGCGCTCCGAGCAGGTGGTGGCCCCAGGGCAGTGGTGCTTTCCCGGAGGAATGGTCCACCCGGGCGAATCCCCCCAGCAGGCTCTGGTGCGTGAAGTGCGAGAAGAACTTGGGGCGGAGGTGCACTCAGGCCGGTTGCTCTGGCAAAGCACCGCTCCTTGGAAAGTGAAGCTGTGGTGGTACGAAGCGCACTTGGACCTCTCAGCCCCGATCAAGCCCGATCCTCGGGAAGTTTCCGCCTGGGGGTGGAGGACGCTGGAGCAGTTGGAAGCAGAACCGGAGTTGTTGGAGAGCAATCGGGCTTTTGTCCAGGCGGTACGCAAGGGCCAAGTGGAGCTATCTTCTGAAGAAGCCCCTTGAAAACCACTGTTTAGGAGTTTTTTTCAGGTACGGGCAGTCCCATCTCGGCAAGCAACAGCTTCATGTCTTCCCAAGTCTGGCGTTTGGCAGCCGGGTTGCGCAGCAGGTAGGCCGGGTGGTAGGTCACCACCACTTTGATGCCGTGGAAGTCGTGCACTTTTCCCCGAAGGCGGCTCATGGGAGCTTTGGTGCGAAGGAGCGTGCGTGCGGCCACTGCTCCCAAGCAGCAGATGTATCGGGGCCGGATGATCTGAAGCTGCCGCATCAGAAAGGGCCAGCAGTTGGCAGCTTCTTCTTCCGTGGGGGTGCGGTTTTCTGGAGGGCGGCACTTGAGCACATTGAAAATGTACACCTCTTGGCGGCTCAGACCGCAGGCTTCCAGGATGCGATTGAGAAGCTGTCCGGCTCGGCCCACAAACGGCTCCCCCAGCCGGTCTTCGTCCGCTCCCGGGGCTTCGCCCAAAAAACACAATTTGGCGTTGGGATTGCCCACCCCGGGCACCGTTTGGGTTCGGGTGGCCACAGGTTCGGGGCATCGGGTACAGCAGGCAATTTCTTGGGCCAGTTGATCCAGGGCTTTTTGCCGCTCTCCAGGCGACACCGGCGGCGAAGACCAGAACGCATCCTCGGCCACACCGCCCAACAGCGACAACTGAACCGCCTTGCCAGAGGAGGCGGAAACCTTCGCAGCGGAACGCTT